>CACYEG010000038.1 GCA_902773365.1 uncultured Erysipelotrichaceae bacterium | reverse complement strand
TTTGTACCATATACGAAAAACATTTAGTTCACCTCTCTTTCCTGTATCTATTTAAAAATTCATCGATACCATCTTTTTGATAAGGCATTTCAAGATCTTTTAAATTTATTAGTAGCTCGTGCCTTTCGTTTGTTGTAAATCTCATATGAACTGCTAACTGATTCTTAGTAAATGCTATATATTTTTTAATTTCAACTTTATCGATATATTCTTTTGGAATATATTCATAGCTATTAGGTTCTCTAACGATTATCATGTTTTTATTTCTAGAAAAAATCTTCTCTTTTTTCAACTTGTAGAAAGCCATACCACCTTTATCGCCTAGAGCAACCAAAAGTGCTGTATAACTATGCTCTGCGGCATTAACGTAACCAGAATAGGCAGCTACGTTATTATATAAAATTAGAAATGACTTCCATTCTTCTTCTTTTTGACTACTAAATAATTTTTTTACTTTATCTAATGTATTAAATTCCTCGTTCATACTGCCTCCATAAACATTATATCACTATTAAACTTATAATAAAATAAAAAACCACTATTAAGTGGTTAAATTTGACTAAATAATTTACTTTTTTTCTTTAATATTATTATTGATACAATACCTAGTATAGATACTAATACGATCGCAAAGATATGAGAAGACACACCGGTCTTAGGATTATCTGGTACTTGCGTTGTAGTAGTTTTTTCATCAGTATTAGCTTTTTGAGTTGTTGTTTTTCCTTTTAAAGTAGTAACTTCAATAGGATCACTATACTGATTTGTATATTCTAATCTAGCTTTGTAATAATATGTTGTGTCTGGTTTTAATGTATCATCAATAATTGCATATTCACCATTACATCTTATTTTATTATTATTAATTCTAGTATAACCAGAATCTTTCTTAGTTGAACGGTATACATAACAATAGTTTTTTCCTTCTGTCAGTTCTTCTTTTGTGTTTTGTGGAAATATACTAACGGAATCTTTTTTTATGTTCTCTACTCCTACTTCTGGAATTAACATAAGCGCTTGTTTTAGTTGTTCTGGCGTGTTATCAAGTATAGGCAGATTTTGATAAAAGTAATCTTTCTTATCTGTATCAAAAGATAATTTGATATAATCACAGTCAAGCTGATCATTGTTAATTAATTGACATTTAGCAAAACGGCCATACTTTTCATAATGCTCTTCTATTTCTTCAGCGGTCATATTTATATACGTATTATTATCACCATAAGATGAAGTATCTAAATATAATGGTAGATAAAAATTTGATGAAGTATTACTTGATGTTGTAAAATTTTCCTTTTGATCATATCCTAATTTTATACTGATAATTTCATTTAATAAAAATTCAATAATAAATGGCGTGTTCTCATCTTCTGTATCTGCTTTTGTTTTATCGTACTCTATATAACCTAAACTGCAATCCACTTCTTTTAATAATTCATTGGACCTTGCTGAATATATTTTTAGTATGTTACCATCTACTTCGAGATTATAAGACTTAAAACCACTTCCTTCATAATATTCATCATATGCTTCTTTAAAGTCTTTTGCTGTCATAACTTGTGCATTCACATTATAAATGACGCCACTGAGCATAAGAGTGAATAATAATAACATTAGTTTTTTAATTGTTTTCATTATAATATCCTACTTTCTACTTTTAGAATAAAATTACTTTAGTTTTGAACAAAAGATGATAAATAAATTGATTCATAAACTTAAAATGTCGTTTTAAAGTTGTCCAAAAACTTTATTTTTTCTTAAAATAAGCATAGATATAATACCTAGTACAGATATTAATACTGTTGCAAAAATATGAGAAGACAAACCAGTCTTAGGATTATCTGGTACTTTCGTTGTAGTAGTTTTTTCATCAGTATTAGCATTTTGAGTGATAGTTTTTCCTTTTAAAGTAGTAACTTCAATAGGATCACTTAGAACATTAGTATACATCGCTCTAGCTTTATAATAATAAGTTGTATTGGGTTCCAACGTGTCGTCAATAATTGCATACTCTCCGTTACATTTAATCATTTTCCCAGGAAGCTTAACGTATTCTCCATCTATCTTTGTTGAACGATAAACATAACAATAGTTATACTCCTCTGGAAGATCAGCTATAGTATTATGTGGAAACAATGTTATTTCATTTTTCTTTATATCTTCTGCTAAAAGATCTGGGGTAGAATATAATGACTGTTTTTCATTTTCTGATAAGTCGTTTTTAATTACTCGGGTTTCTAAAAAAAGTTTATCTAGTTTATCAATATCAAAAGTTACTTTAATAAGTACTTTTTCCTCATCATCAACTGTAACATTCTCAAAATATATACCATATTTGTCAAAGATACTATCCTTTTTTTCTTTGCTAAAATTATAATAATCTTTATATTCATCGACTATATCAAAACTTGTATCAGTAAATGGAACATAAAGATCAAGATAAACAAGTATAATTCCTTTTGCTTCGTTTCCGGGCTCGGTAAATATGTCATTATAGCATTCAATGTAACCTTTCGACATGTCATAGCTGTCTACTAGCTCGTCTTTATAATAATATTCAAACTTGTTCCCATTAGCGACAACTTTTTCATTTTCGGATATTAGCGATTTATCAATATCATTTACGATGTCTTGTGCCGTTAATATATATGCTTTAACATCATGTGGAATAAATACTGTTAATATCGTGAAAATGCTCAAAAAATATAATACTTTTTTCATAACTCGACTCCTATTTTATATTTTTATTATAACTTTATATTTAACAAACTGCAATAGATTTTAACTAAGTTTACATAACAGCATGATAATATTTAACTAACACTATGCTATAATTTTTAGTTATTTAAAAAAGTAAATTCTTTAATTTGAATTTACTTTTTTATATTCTTTTTATATTCCTTGCATGCATTATCTAAATCTTTTAATAATTTATTTACATCAGCAAGCTTCTGTATCCTAGCTCCTGAAGATCTTGGATGACCGCCGCCGTTATATTTAGAAGCAATATCGTTTATTACGGGACCTCTACTTCTAATATTAACTTTATATAATTTCTGCTTATCGTCATACGAAACTAAAGCCCATGCATATATTTCTTCAATATTATTAAAGTTATTTACCAAATTAGATGCTGTACCTGCATCCACATTATATTTTTGAATTATCTTTTTATCTATTTTTAATGATGCAAAGCCATTTGCAGTAACATTAAAATGTTCTGCAATGTAAGATTGAAATTTAACTTCATTTAATGGCCTTAAATATAAATTATCATATGCTTCTGATATATCAAGTTTAGAATTTTTAATAAGTATTGCCATCAACTCAAAAGTTTTTGGAGAAGTCGTAGAAAATAAGAAACGATCAGAATCTGAAACTACTCCCATAAAAAGGTTTTTAGCAATCGCTTTATTTGCTCTAAACCTAGTAGCAACTAAAAATTCTGTAACCATTTCCGCTGTACTTGTACTAGATTCATCTATCCATTCGATATCGCCCATTTTATCTTCGAATGGGTGATGATCAATTTTAATAACCTCTGTATATGTATCAAAATTGACACAGTCAATTCTCGAAATATTTGGACAATCAAGAACAAATAGCAATGGGTCTTTTAGTTTTGATTCGTCAACCTTATCTAAAGAACCATAATATTTATATTTAGCAACAGGATTACCAACTGCATAAACTTTCTTGGATGGAAATCTTAATCTAATTGCATCTCTTAGAGCAATTTGACTAGCAATGGCATCAGGATCTGGTCCAATGTGCCTAGCAATGACAATTTCATCATATTCCTTAATTCTTTTTAAAATTGCCCTAAATTTCGAGTTCATACCATACCTCGTTTCTATTTCTAATTAATAATATCATAAGTATCCATTGCAATCATCAATTCTTCATTTGTTGGAACTACATATACAGGAATACTTGAATCTTCAGTGCTAATTTTATCAAAGGCTCCTCTAATGGTTATTTTATTTTTTTCAGAGTCGATTTTTACACCAAGACTTTTAATAAGTTCAATTATTCTTTCGCGTTGTAAATCTCCATTTTCTCCAATACCAGCAGTGAATGTTATGACGTCTGCACCATTTAATTTGTTATTATATGCAGCAATATAATCAGCTATTCTTCTACATAACATTTCAAACGCTAAAGCGCACCTTTCGTTTCCATCTTCAATACCTTCTTCGATATCGCGGCAATCTGAGCTTATTCCACTAATACCAAGTAACCCACTCTTCTTGTTTAAATCATTTAAAACTTCATCACAAGATTTATTTTCTTTCTTCATGATAAATGGAATAATTCCAGGATCGATGTCTCCTGAACGAGTTCCCATCATTACACCAGGTAGCGGTGTAAGGCCCATACTAGTAGTTAATACTTTTCCAGAATCAATCGCACATAGACTTGAACCGTTTCCCAAGTGGCAGCTGATTACTTTTAAGTCATCGCGTCCAAGCTTTTCACAAATTGTCTTATAAATATAGCGATGCGATGTTCCATGGAATCCATATCTTCTAACACCATATTTCTCATACCATTCGTATGGCACTCCATACAAGAATTCTTCTTTATCCATACTTTGATGAAATGCAGTATCAAATACTGCAACTTCTGGAGTGTCAGGTAAAGCTTCTCTAAATGCGTTAACTCCAATAATATTTGCAGGATTATGTAGTGGTGCCAAATCAATGCACTTCTCAAATTCACTTATAACTTCATCAGTTATCAATACACTTTTTGTAAATTTAGATCCACCATGAACCATCCTGTGTCCAATACCATCTAAATCATCAAGACTATCGATAACCTTATTGTTTATTAGTTCTTCAATTAAATACTTAACTGCAAAAGAATGGTCTTTTAAATCAACTTCTCTTTTAATCTTTTCTCCATTTAATTTAATTGTATAGAAACTATTACCTATACCTATTTTTTCAAATGTTCCGCTAATTAACTCTTTTTTTTCTGGCAATTCAAATAACGTAAACTTTAATGATGAACTACCAGCATTTACTGATAAAATTTTCATACTTTCACCTCGATTAATATTATACAAAACTAACTTAATTATTTCAAGGACTTGCGGCTAAATAGCAATTCTATAAAACAGAAAAAAGGTAAAAAAATAAGATATATCTATTTATTATCTTATTTTTCATCTTTTAGTCCATCTTTTATAGCTTTAGCAGTTGTTTTAATAGCGTCTTTATGAATTTCTGCTTGCATATCAGCAGTTTCTTTCATTAAATCTTTATTTTCCTCAATGATATCATGTTGTACTTCACTAGTAGTTTTTGCAATATCTTTCATCGTACCCTTAGATGCTTCCATCATATATTTAGTTGCCTCTAATTGCTTGGCCATCCATTTTCCTCTCAATTTTGGACTAAGTATCATTACAAAAGTAAAACCAAAAATTACAATCATTAGTATCGGTACAACTACCATTAATATCTTTCCAATACTTCCCATTTTAACATCTCCTTCCCTAATAAGATTTTTATTAATGCTTTATTGCTTTCTAATAGTTATATTTAATTTTTTAGTTACATCGTCGATAATCTTGTTAAATGTTTCATTAATTTCCTCGGTAGTAAGGGTTCTTTGATCACTTTCAAAAATCAAAGAATATGCGATTGATTTCTCATCTTGTCCAATATTTTCGCCTTTATATAAATCAAATACGTTAATTTCTTTTAGATATTTACCACCCGAACGTTTGATTTCTTTTTCGACATCCTTGGATTCCATATATAAAGGCATCACAAATGCAACGTCCTTAGTTATACTTGGATATTTAGACAACTCTTTGTATTTATATGCTCTCGTTTTTTTCTTAGCAAGTTCTGTTAAAGATAATTCACAAACATAAATTTCTTTTTTGGATATATTTGGATGAATTCTACCAATATAACCGACTGCGACGCTATCGATAGTAATTAATGCGGTTGCACCTGGATACATATCAGGTATGTCCTGCTTTGATATAAATGAATATCTACCGTTATATCCTAAATAATCCAAAAGATTAGTTATAATTCCCTTTAATGTGTAAAAATCACATTTAAGTGCTTCGGCTTTCCAATTATTAACTATGTAGTTTCCACTCATCAAAATCGAAATCTTTGTCTCTTCTTTATCTATATCGTAGTATGTATTAGATATCTCATAGATACAGATATCTTTAATGTTTCTTGCGTAGTTATAATTGAAAACATTTAATAATGATGGAATAAGTGACTGCCTTACAATACTCTTATCTTGGCTAAGTGGTTTTAATAAAACGATTGGCTCTTTTCTATCGTATTGAAATTGAGCATCCATTTCTGGACTAATTAATGTATAAGTCCTTGTCTCATTTAATCCAAGTGATCTAAGCCTCTTACTAATACTTTTTCTCAACAGAATATTTCCCTTATATTCTCCCTTTTTATCTTCTAATCTAGGCGTATGTTCGATAATATGCTCATATCCATATAATCTTCCAATTTCTTCAATTAAATCTTCTTTAATACTAACATCATTTCTTCTATTTGGAATACTTACAGTAAATTCTTCTCCCTTTAATTCATATGGGAATTGTAAATTTGTTAGAGCCTTTTTAGCGTCATCTAAAGTCATCTTAACGCCAAGTAAGGCATTAATTTTTTCAAGTGTTACTTTAGCAACTTTAGGAGTCTTATCAGTTATGTCGTGTTTAAGTGTACCAGATAAGACTTTTGCATCGGCATATTGCTCTAATAAATAACATGCTCTTTCGATTGCCTGGCATGTATACTCATAGTTAAGTCCATGCTCATATCTTCTACTAGCCTCGCTCTTTAAATCTAACCTAAGTGAAGTATATCTTACCTTTAAAGGGTCAAATATTGCGGATTCGATTACAACATCCTTAGTATTTTCGTCGATTCCACTATTTTCTCCACCCATAACTCCAGCGATACAAACTGGTTTTTCTCCATCAGTAATGACTATGTCATCCGGTGTTAATTTTCTTTTTTGTTTATCCAACGTAACAATAGTTTCTCCCTTTTCAGCCATTCTAACTAGTATAGATTTACCAAGTTTGTCTGCATCGAAGAAATGAAGTGGTTGACCATATTCTAACATAATATAGTTTGAAATATCTACGACATTATTAATTGGTCTCATTCCACAGTTAATTAGTCTTTCTTTAATAAAGTCAGGACTTTCTTTAATAACGACATCTACGACTTTTTTGGCATTGTACATCGTACAATTATCTGTGATAACATCTAATTCCAATTCATCTATTATATTTCTATCTTTTAATGGATGTGTCTTAATTTCTGGCATTTCTACTTTTTTTCCAAGAACTGCAGCAGTTTCATATGCAAAACCAATGTGATTTGTACAGTCAGCTTCTCTATTTGGATTTAAATCTAAATTGTAGATTGTGTCATCTAATCCGAGATAAACATAAGGGTTTGATCCAATTAGTGCTTCATTCGGTAACTTAGCAATACCCTTTGCGTAGTTTTCAGGTGTATCTTCTTCTAATCCAAGCTCCATTAGCGCACAAAGCATTCCACATGATTCAACTCCACGCATCGTTGTCTTTTTTATTACTCCACCCGGTAATTGACAGCCATCCATAGCAACAATTACTTTCATATTTTTTTCTAAATTATCTGCACCACAAACTATTTGCAATACTTCATTACCAACATCAACTGAACAAACATTTAAATGATCAGAATCAGGATGAGGATGAAATTCCAAAATCTGCCCAACGACTAAATTAGGTAAAGAATACTCTTCAATGGTAGCGATATTAATACCGGCATTGGTAATTTTATCTGCAAGTTCTTTTAAGTCTTCATCACTTATATCGACATAATCGTTAAGCCAATTTGTACTAATTCTCATCATAATTACACATCCTTTCTATCTGCATTTATTCTTAAATCATTTGTGTAAAATGTCCTTACATCCGTAATTCCATATCTAAGCATGGCAAGACGTTCTAATCCAAAGCCAAATGCAAATCCACTCATTTCTTCACTATCGTAGCCGCAATTTTGCAAAACTTTTGGATGTACCATTCCAGCCCCACCTACTGTAATCCAACCAGTAGATTTACAAATCGCGCAACCATCTCCATGGCAATTAAAACAACTTATATCCATCTCAACACTAGGTTCAGTAAATGGATAATATGAACTTCTAAATCTTGTCTTAGCATCTTCTCCAAATAGATGTTTGGCAATAATGCTAAAACAACCTTTTAAATCTGCTAGTGAAACGTCTTTATCGACAAGTAATCCTTCCATTTGAGTGAATTGATGTGAGTGAGAAGCATCATCATCATCTCTTCTATACGTCTTACCTGGACAAATAATTCTAATAGGTCCTTTATTTTCGTTAGCAAGCATAGTTCTAATTTGAACAGGGCTAGTTTGACTCCTTAAAAGAATCTCGTCACCCTTAATATAGAATGTATCTTGTGCATCTCTTGCCGGATGTCCTTTAGGTAGATTCAATAATTCAAAATTATATAGATCTTTTTCTACCTCAGGACCTTCTACAACGTCGTACCCCATACTCATGAATAATGCTTCAATATCCTCTAACATTCCCTCTAATATATTAGGGGATCCATTCCTAATTACTGTACCAGGTAATGTGACATCTATCGATTCCTTTTCAAGTTGCTCATTGAGCCTTTTTTCGTCAAATTCTTTTTGCTTTGATATAAAACTATCATTTGCAAATGTTTTAATGTCATTTAAGAGTAAACCAAAACTTTTTTTCTCTTCTTTTGGTACATCTTTAATCTTTGTCGATAATTCTGTTATTTTACCGTTTTTTCCCAAATAATCAGATTTAAGATTATTTAGTTCTTCTTCTTTTTTGATGTCTCTCAGTCTGTTTTTTATTTCTTCTTTTAATTTTTCTATTTCTTCTTTCACTTAACAATCCTCCTAATTATTAATCTCTTTTATTACACCTATGACTTCTGACATGTTTTTCAATATTTTAAATGATATCGATTTTACATATTCACTATTTACCACAATATCGGGAATTAAAATTGGTTTAAGCCCAGCCCGATAAGCTGAAATTATACCGTTATTGGAATCTTCTAGTGCAATAGTAAGTTCTGGACTAACATTTAATAATTCGCAAGCTTTTAAGTATATTTCCGGGTCTGGCTTTGAATTATTTACCATGTTCCCACCTATTAAAAAGTCAAATATATCTGTGTCAATTTTACTAGCGGCAAATCTTTTTTTGATTGTCTCGATACTAGAAGACGATGCAACTGCTACTTTAATACGTTGAGCCTTTAAAAAGTCTATTAATTCAAAAAATCCTTCCTTAACCTTTAATCCATTTTCTTCAATCTCTTTATTCATATAGTATCGGTTTAGCTCTCTAAATTTATCAGTATCGAAATCATTACCCATCACTTCTTTTAATTTCTTATCGATATCAGAATTCCTCAACCCAATACATTCATTAATCAATGTAAGTGGTACATTTGTGTGATCATATTTATTTGTCATCACTACAGATTTTTGCCAAAGGTTTTCGGAATCGAGAATCAATCCGTCCATATCAAATACGACCGCTTCAATGTATTTATTCAATCTTTATCATCCCTTCCAATAAAAAAATCCAGAAATTAAAGGGACGAAAATTTCCGCGGTACCACCCAATTTCTAGATTTACTAGCTCTTTAATAGGTTAACGCCCTATAACGTTTTGCTCGTATGAGTGAAATTCATGTGTATTTTCATTACAGTATTTCCACCAACAACTGCTCTCTATTAAGAATTAATACACACTACTATATTCATATTCTTCGCAAATACAAATGTATTTTAACATAATTACTTTTAAATATCAACTTCTGTTTTTGAGTTCTCTATTAATTCATTACATCTTTCTTCTACAGTAAATACTTTACTAGATAACTTTTGATAATAATCTGTTAAAAAATTAATTTTACCATATTTATAATAGTATTCGCTTGATTTAAAACCGTCTATAGAGTTTTTGACACTTTTATCGCAACTTATTGCAGTTTTTAATGAAGCATATTTTTTGTTGTATGATAGATAATAGAATTCTCCATCTAGATAACTGATATTTTCAATATCTGAGCCCAAGAAGTAATAAGTATTTCCAGTGATTGCCAAATATCTATATTCGTTATCGGTATATAATTTTAGTACAGTTGCATGATTTTCGTTACCAGTTCGATATTCGATTTTGTTAACGTTTTCATACTTCATTTTTGCGTGCATGTTGTGATTATCATCTATTATTCTGTCTATTTCAAAAGTGTATTCATCGTCATTTTTTTTAACTAGTAAGTCAAAGTAAAATGAGTTATTAGCGATTTTATATGTTACCGATGTTTCTTCTGTTTTATTTTTTTTTAAAAAGGATGAAAGATTAGATTGTATATCTATAAGTTTAAATCCCTCTTCACCATCAAATTCCTCTTTTTGAGTATATGTATAATAAGATTCATCTAGCATTTCTTTAGATTTTTTGTCAATATATTTAATATAGACAGTTAAAAAGCCAATCAATATAAAAAGTATAAGTATTGGAATAGTCTTTTTAACTATCCTTATTTTCTTTCTTTTTGCCAAGTTTTTTTTCTTCATATAAATACCCCATTCACTTAAATACATTCTATCATATTTTATTCCTAAGTAAAGAAAAAAACTACTAAAAAGTAGTTAATATCTCGAATAAAAGAATATACCCTTTGCTGGAAATTTAATTACGTTAATTGGGTTTAATAAATTTGTTACCCATGTATTATAAGATACATATGTGCTACCGTACCATCCTTTTCCTATCATAAAATGTAAATGTGGTCCAGTCGAGCATCTTTCATAGCTGGATGTTTTTTTACCGCCACCTACTGTACCAATAACACTTTGATTAGTTACCGTATCTCCAACTTTGACATTAATCGATAAAAGGTGCATATATCCTGTTGTATATTTTACGCCATTTATTGTGTGATATATGTATACTTGGTTACCACCGCAAGATGCTCTATTTATTATTTTTCCAACCATTCCATTTGCTGCAGCATAAACATTTGTTCCTTCAGCATTACCTCCGATATCTGTTCCTGAATGAAACTTATACTTTTGACCAGTGATAGGATGCGTTCTATATCCAAAATGGCTAGTTATAGTCCCTTTATTGAGTGGCTTTATAAAACCTGTATCTCCTTTTACTTTTACACATTCATTAAAGTTTTCGGTTTCTCCACAGCCTAAATTGACATAATAATTTATTAATTTTTGTGTAGAATCAATATCCGATTGTGCATCTAGTGCCTCTTCGATAAATGAAGAAAGCTTATTACCCAAACTATCAATTGCACTTTCTAAATTGTCTATTTTTTTATTAAGTTCAACTTCTCTATTTGCTAAATCTACTTGTAGTTTCTCGTTTTCAGAAATTTTTTCTTCATAACTGGTTACAAGGCCATCATTATATTCTGCTATTTTCTGGCTTGCATGCATCCTAACAATCAAATCACTTATGCTTTTAGCATTAAATATATACTCCATATAGGCATTATCTTTAGAAGATATCTCATAAGTCTTCATAAGTTCATTTATTTTCTTTTGAGTAGTCTCTATTTCTATATTTAGTGCTTGAATATCTTTTTTAGCTTGCTCAATTTTAATTTTGTTTGTTTCTATTTCATTTTGAGCATTGGATATAGCATTTTTACTGGAATTTATTTCTCCTTGTGTCTTAGATTTAGAACTATCTGCCGCCGCCTTTTTTGCTTTGTAAGCTGCTAATTCTTGTCTTAACTCCTTAAGGTTGTTGGCATTTGTAGAAGCGTAAGTTGTAACAGGTAAACCTAACAATAATATAAATAATGCAATTTTTACTATTTTTCTCATATTTTCAAATACTTTCTAACAGCTTTATAACTTCCAAACATTCCAACAACAGAACCTATTGCAAGTAAAATTAAGCCTACTTTAAATACAAAATTATATGGCTGCATCATCGGCAATAAAGGATGAAATAATACTCCACCTAATTTATCGTACAAGAAAACATAACTATAAATTGTTACTAAAATTGGAAGTATACTACCGAAGGCACCAAGAAATAACCCCTCAAATATGAATGGTAATTTAATAACTGTATTAGAAGTACCAACTAACCGCATAATATCAATTTCGTTTCTTCGGCTGTATATCGTTATTTTTATCGTATTGCTAATCAAAAAAGCTGTTACAAATATTAACGCAACTACAGTTACTATTAAAACGTTTCTAATTATTTGGAATGTTGATACCATTTTTTCTACTAAATCTTCCACATAATTTACTGTATCGACGCCTTCAAGATTTTTAATAGTTGCTGCCGTTTCACTCATGTCCTCAATATTTTTAACTTTAACAATAAAGTAGGAATCTAAGGGATTTTCCCCTTCTTCCCAACCTTCGATTATTTTTTTATATGTATCGTTTTCTTTCTTCATGTCTTCTTTTGCAGTTTCTTTGTCGACATAACTTATTTGTTCAACATTTGGTAAAACTTGTAAATTACTTTCAATTTCTTTTACTTTTTCTTCTGTAGTTTCTGATTTTACAAATACAACCATTTCCAAATCTTTTTCTATTTCCTTTGTACTATAATTAACATTGCTACTAAATATAATTGCAATTGATACAATCATGAGAGTAATTATTATACATGTTAAAGATGCAATACTAAGGCTTAAATTCCGAAATACACTTTTAAAGGCGCTGGAAATACTTCTAAATAATATTCTAAGCGGTCTCATCTAACTTATAACTTCCTTTCTCCCAATCACCAATCAACATTCCATCTTTTAGTGCGATTACCCTTTTTTTCATTCTATTAACTATGTCTTGATCATGCGTAGCCATAATAATTGTTGTACCTAATTCTTTATTGATAGAATCTATTACTTTCATTATTTCTTTAGACGTAGTTGCATCTAAGTTACCAGTAGGTTCATCACAGACGAGGACTTTTGGCTTGTTGACTATTGCTCTTGCAATACAAACTCTTTGTTGCTCGCCTCCCGATAATTCGTTAGGAAAACTTCTCAATTTTTCTTTTAGTCCAACCCGTGTTAAAGCATCTATTACTTTTGGTTTAATTTCAGATTCCTTGTAACCATAACTATCCAAAACAAATGCGACATTTTCATAGACTGTAAGCTTAGGTAAAAGCTTGTAATCCTGGAAAACTATTCCTATTTTTCTTCTCAATTTATAGACCCTATTATTTTTTAATTTAGCAACATTTATTCCACCGACTATTACTTGCCCTTTTGTAGGACGCTCTTCCCTATATAGTAGTTTAATAAGGGATGATTTTCCACATGCTGTTTGGCCTATTATAAATACAAAATCACCTTTTTTGATATTTATATTGACATCTGCAACAGCTGTAATACCATTTTTATATACTTTATAAACATTTTTTAATTCTATAAAACTCATGATTTACACCTCGTATCATAATTATAACACATTTTTTATGTATTTTATTTTTTTAGCACAGTATATTTACATTAGAAAGGAAGTATTTTAAATCTACTTCCCCCCGTTACTTCGTAACACCTTTTAGTAATTATAGTTGCTTCCGGGTCCAGTGATAATACACTTTTTTTAAATACATCATACTTGGTATTATGAACTATTACTAAAAGTGCCTTTTTCTTTCTTTTTATTAATTCTTTATTAATTTTAAATTCCGTTACTCCAAGATGGAATTTATCTATTATGTAATTTGTTATTTCATTGTTATTAGACATTATATATACCATTTTGTTGTTACTTATACTAAATAGTACTGCATTTATGACTTTATTAGATATGAAGATTATAATTAGAGAATAAATTATTTGTTCTGGACTAAAGACAATAAAACCAGTTAGTAAAACAAATGTATTTATTATTGGACTAATAATCGTTATTGGCTTTTTTATTATATTAGATAATATCTGAGCTATTATATCGAATCCACCTGTAGAAAAGCCAGCACGGTATATTAGACCTAATGCGCCCCCATATATTAGCGCTCCTATTAAAAATTTAAGTATCTCATTATCAATGCTAAATCGTAACGATATTTGAGAAGTAATTGTTATCATCAGAGGAAAGCAAATACATCCAATCATTTGCTTATATGTGCCTTTTTTACCTAAGAAAATAAAGCTTAATGCTATCAATAATACATTCATTATATCAATTAGTACTGTAGTACTAACGCCAGTAATTTTCTTTATTACGACTGCTAATCCACTAGCGCCGCCTACTACGATATTATTCGGTACAAATATAAAATTATAGACAATAGAAGCCATAAAAAGTCCTAATATATAGACAATTATCTTAATAATGTTATCTTTTGTTAGTAGTGCTTTTGTCTTATTCATACTTTTCACCATTTTAATTTTACACAAAACAATAAAAAAAGTAAATAGCGCCAACTCTTATTTACTCTTATTATCACTGCCTTTTTTATTTTTAAAAAGGATATTACTTAAAATCATCATTACAATCAATAACAGTGCAATTATGAAAACAATAATAGTTAAAATAGATGGCTTATGATTTGTTTTTTTAACGTTTTTTGTAGTTGTGGCAGTTTCATTAGATACTTTATTTAATTCTTTAAATACATCAAATCGTTCACTATTATTATATTCTTCCTTAATAGCAGTCTCTATTTTTTCCCCATCATCATCACTGAAACCATAAAAAGTTTTATTGCCAATTATGATATAAGGTACGCCTCCTGCTCTATCGCCAAAATATTCAGCAATTTTCTTTTTTAACGCCAAGTTATCTTGATTATCGTATACTTCAAATGATCTTAATTTAAATAAATTACCATTATCTTGAGCAAATGCATTTAAGAACTGTAAAAAATCATAACAATGTGTACAACCAGCTCCTCTAAAAAGGTATACAACAACTTGATTATCATTTTCGCTATAATCATCAAACATTATCTCTATTTTTTCTTCATTTAATGTATTAATCAAATCTAATGCTTGTGTTTGAGCAAATACATATTTTGGTATTAAAAATACTGCTAACAATAGTATTGATATTATAAATCTTTTCATTATTTTTTCTCCAATTCTAACATATAAGATTTTAACATATATTTAAAAAAATAAAAAGTAAAACATTTAGTATTTTAGTATACATCACTTCTAGCGTCATTTATTGGTGTTTTCAAGCAACAAAAGGATTTTCAGAAGTCTTAGATGCATCAAGAAATAAATTTTGGTAAGTTTGCATACATGTTTCGTAATAACTTTTTATAATTGTCAAATCATCTTGTGATATAGTCGACATAATTACTTCTATGAGTGTTTCAGCACTTAACATTTCAGCTCTTCTAATAGAAACATACTTTTCATATAAGTCATTTAAATATTTTAATATAATTTTTTCATCTTCATATTCTTCCGGACAACCACTGTTTTCAAAATACGATTTTGCAAGTTTTTCACCCATATAATGCTTTCTTAGTATATTTAAGAAAAATGCCTTTTGCATTTGAACAGTCATTAATGGTAATCCTGCTTTCATGCGAGCTAGACTCATATCTATTTCGGTTATTTCAAGCCCCATTGACTGAGCTAGTTCTCTAGCGGATTCATAACTTAAGGATAATTCGCCTTCACCATTTGTTCTATAAAACACGCCAATTGGAACATAATCTTCTAAAACTATTTCAGGCAAAACATACCCATTATCATAATTTAATATTTCGCCATTAATATCTTTTGCTTTTTCTATGGCTTCTCTTTCTATTTCCCAAGGAAATAATAGTGGTGGAACAATTCCTGATAAATACAAATCAGCTCCAGTATTATCACTTCTATTATGTGTAAATGTATCTTTGGAATCGGCACTTACTATTTTTTTTGGTTTGACAATAATACCGTAGTTATTATTGCGATTTTCTTGAAATAATGCCATAAACTTATCGGATAAAAGCGATGTTGATAGATATTTAGATGGGATATAATTTTCAACATATCCTCTAGAATAGTTATGAACAAGAAAACATCTGCCTTCATCCAAATACCTGTTCCATATAGAAATTGCAACAGAATTAAATAATGAAATATTATAATCAATATCTTGTAAATTAATATTTTGGCCATTTCCGAGTATTTGGCCTATTTTTGTATATATGCTATCTAATTGTTTTTTTTCTAATTCAGTAATTTTTATGGTTTGGGTTTGTAAACTTTTTATTGACTGTAAAATTCTTTCTGCCCTACTAGTAAAACTTTGTTTGGACAGAACTCTTTCATATATTTTTTGTGCTTTAGATGCATTAGATAAAAATGATAACAATTCTTCGTTACTTATGTCCTTAAATTGTGGAATATCTTCGTAAAATATTCCTGAGTCTTCAATATAATCTGGCGCTTTTGGTATAGACAAGTAAATACTCTCTGCCTGATCAAATGAAGATTTATCATATATTGAATGTGTTTTGATCGTACATCTCATTTGTTGAGAATCATACATTATACTTTCCAAAGCTGTAACACATATATCTCTAGAAGCAATATTTGTTTTTAACTTTTCAATACTACTTTTATCATATTTACGAAATGATCCTGGAAATTTGTTAATCAATTCTAAAATTATATTTTTTATCGTATCATTTATTATTAAATCCACATTGTCCACTTCTCTTTATCTATATAAATGGTATCATTAATTTGTAATGTTTGCAATGCATTTGTATCTTATGATTAGTGCACACAAGTTTATATATACCTTTCAAAAATAATAGATTAATTGATTTACTTTTCCTTTTAGCATAAATTGTATTTAAACATATTACATTAAATCATATAAAAAAACTCGGAAAAATCCGAATTATTATACTTTATGGTGGAGGATGTGGGATTCGAACCCGCGACCCCCTGCGTGCAGGGCAGGTGCTCTAGCCAGCTGAGCTAATCCCCCAAGAACATGATTATCTTATCATAAATATTTTCGATAATCAAGTATTTTATTTCATATTTTCAATTTCATCCATTATATTAGGGATGATTTGTTTTTTCCTGCTTATTACACCCTCTAAGTAATGTCCTTGCTCGATATAGTCTAAATTATACGAAAGAGCGATGATTTGTTCAGCATTTGATGAAAATAGAACATATGAGCCATTATTAATTATATCTGTTATAAATAATGCCATTAACTTAAATCCTTTAGTAGCTCTAGTTTTATTCAAAAAATCGATGTATTCTTCTTTTCTAGATAAAATTTGCTCGTAATTTAAAGTAAGTATTTGGCCAATTCCAAAGCCAGTATCACCTACTTGAAATTCTTTATAATCATAAAATACTATTTCTTCGACGCTCAATCCTTCCAAACTAGAACCAGCTTTCAACATTTCCATTCCGTATTTCTTATAATTGACACCTGCGATTAGAGATAGTTCTTTAGCAACTGTTATATCTATTTCTGTAGTAGTTGGACTTTTAAGAATTAGTGTGTCCGACAACACTCCTGATAGCATTATTCCTGCGATAGTTTTAGGTATTTTTACATTAGACTCCTTAAATAAGAAATAAAGTATTGTGTTAGTACTTCCTACACTCATATTTCTAAAAGATACAGGAGTAGTAGTTGTTAAATTACCAAGTGCATGGTGATCTATAATCTCGATGATATTAGCTTCGTTTAATCCATGTACACTCTGTTTTATATCGTTGTGATCGACCAATATTACATCTTTTTTTTCATATTGATTTATATCTAATATTCTTAGTAATCCCTTACATGTGTTTTTATTATCTATAATTGGATAATTAGTATGTTTTACTTTATTATTTATTTCATAAAAATCGGTCAAATAATCACTTGGATTCAATACCGTCGGTGATTCCGCTCTCAATATGGTTTTTATGTAATTAGATAACCCTATTTTTTTAGAAACTTCAAAAGATAATAAAGGTGTTTTAATAATGTTTACTCTATTCTCTTTTGCAAGTGTTAATTCTTTATGAGATAATTCTTGGTTTCCAACAAGTACGATTAGTTTTGCTCTATTTGTTATGCAGTATTCTAAAACATGGTGTCTGTCACCAACTATTACAACTGTATTATCATCTATGTCGACATCCGAAATAAATAGTTCACTGGAATAGGTCGCAGCAAAAATTGTACCCGTTATTACGTCATCAAATTTTAATACTTCTTTACCGTTTAAAGTTTTTACAATATTATCATACGATGAATTCAATTTATCAAATGCACCTTTTATTAGTGAAGTAGCTATTTCCTTTAAAGAAACATAACCACAAAATTTGTTTTTTGCTTTTACCACTGGAAGACCGGTAATATTATTGTCAACCATATAAGTATATGCGTCATATATTGATGTATTTTCGTTTATCATTAAATCTCTGTTATATTTTATATCTTTTATCTGAACTTTAACATCATCTAAAAAAGCTGGGCGATTTACTTTCCAATATTTTAAAACAAAACTAGTTTCTTTATTTATTTCACCAATAACATATGGTTCTGTATTCATACCAATTTTATTTTTAAGATATGAAAGCGCGATAGCACTAGTTACAGAGTCAGTATCGGGATTTCTGTGTCCTATTATATACGTTGTCTTCATAATATCACCCTTTTTATTATGAATTAATTATAGCATTTTAAAAAGACAAAATAAATAGTATCTTGTCTTTTTGTCTTGAATATCATACCTCTCTTTGTTAATTCAAGCGCAATATGTTCCCTATTCCACTGGATGCTCCTGTTACTAGAGATTCATTATTATTCCTCGCTTTTCAATTCAAACAATATGTCTCTTAGTTCTACTGCTCGTTCAAAGTCTAGATTAGCTGCGGCGTGTCTCATTTCTTCTTCGACTTTTATCATGAGTTTCTTGCGCTCATCTTTGCTCATCTTCGGCTTGTCTTCATCTTTAACTGAATTGCTAATTACTTCTCTTATGTCCTTAATAATCGTTGTTGGAGTAATGCCATGCTCTTTGTTATATTTTTCCTGAATAGTCCTACGTCTTTCAGTTTCCTTCATGGCAGTATTCATTGCTTCACTAATATAATCAGCATACATTATTACATGTCCATTAGCATTTCTTGCTGCACGTCCCATCGTTTGTATTAAGCTTCTCTCGCTACGTAAGAATCCTTGTTTATTCGCATCCATTATCGCTATAAGGGATACTTCTGGTATATCGATACCTTCCCTTAGAAGATTGATTCCCACCACAACATCGTATTTACCTGTTCTTAAATCATGTATTATTTTCATTCTTTCTAGAGTCTTGACTTCAGTATGCAGGTAAGCAACTTTTATTCCGACACTCATTAAATAATTCGTAAGTTCCTCTGCCATCCTGATTGTAAGAGTCGTGACAAGTGTTCTTTCATTTCTCTCGATTCTTGCATTTATCTCGCCTATTAGATCGTCAATTTGTCCTTCAGTAGGTTTTACTTCGAAAGTTGGATCGAGTAAACCAGTCGGTCTTATAATTTGCTCTGTATATTGATTATTTACAAGTTCAAGCTCATAGTCACCAGGTGTTGCAGATACATAAATTACATCGTTAATCTTTTTGTCAAATTCTTCAAATTTTAATGGTCTATTATCTAATGCACTAGGTAAGCGGAAACCATATTCTACAAGTGTCGTTTTACGCATCCTATCTCCATTATACATACCACGTACCTGTGGAACTGTAACGTGTGATTCATCGATAATCAATAAGAAGTCATCTGGAAAGTAATCAATAAGCGTTGTAGGAGTTTCACCAGGACCGCGAAGTGCCAAGTGCCTCGAATAATTTTCTATGCCATGACAGAAACCTGTTTCTTTTAACATTTCGATATCATACATTGTTCTTTCCCTGAGTCTTTGTTCTTCAATTAATTTACCATTCTCTTTAAAATATGCTAAGCGCTCTTTTAGTTCTTCCTCAATTCTTTCAATAGACTTAACTAATTTTTCAGGTGTAGTAACAAAGTGACTCGCAGGAGATATAGTACAAGTTTTTTTATTCTGTATTATTGCTCCAGTCAACACATCAAACGAGTAAATCTTTTCTATCTCATCACCAAAAAGTTCTATTCTTATACCAGAACTCTTCTCATTAGCAGGTATAACTTCTATGATATCTCCCCTAACTCTAAATGTACCTCTATGAAAATCGATATCATTTCTTTCATAAGTCATATCTATTAGTCTAGTTAATATGTCATCTCTTCTTATAGTGTCTCCAACATTTAGTATTAACATATGATTCATGTAATCTTCTACTTCGCCTATACCGTAAATGCATGATACACTGGCAACAACAATAGTATTTTCATAATTGAGAAGCGAACTCGTTGCTCCATGGCGAAGTTCATCTATTTCATCATTTATACTTGAATCTTTCTCTATATATGTATCACTTGATGGAACATATGCTTCTGGTTGGTAATAATCGTAGTAAGATACAAAGTATTCGACATGATCTTCAGGAAATAGTTCTTTAAATTCAGAATAAAGTTGCCCAGCGAGTGTTTTATTATGAGCAAGTATTAGTGTAGGTTTGTTAATTTGCGCGATGACATTCGCCATAGTAAATGTTTTACCAGTTCCGGTTGCTCCTAATAGTACTTGTCTTTTCTTACCTGAATTAATCCCTTCGACTAGTTCTTTAATCGCTTCAGGTTGATCACCTGACGGCTCATATTTGGATACTAATTTAAACATAGAAATCATCCCATTTCTCGTACTTGATTTTATCATTTATTATATGCAAAAACAAGGATATTACACCTTGTTTTTAAGCTGTGTCGTTATAATCGAAAGCCAGTTAAGTGTTCCAAGTATTCTAAGATATCATCAAATCCGTTTATGGCAGTTCTCTCTTCGTCACCTTCGTCAGTCAATACTAGATACTCAAAACATAAAGGATTT
>CACYEG010000037.1 GCA_902773365.1 uncultured Erysipelotrichaceae bacterium | reverse complement strand
TTTGCAACAGGCATGCGTGTTAGTGAAGCAATCAATGTAAAGTTATCAGATATTTCTTTTAAAGAACGAGAGATTAAAGTATTTGGTAAAGGAAAAAAGACTAGAATAGTTTATTTCAATAAAGTGTGTCAGAGTATCATGAGTGATTATGTACTTAATGCAAGACAAGAACTATTAAAGGGTAAAAAGAGTGAATATCTTCTTTTAAACCACTTGGGTAATCCGATAACAAGGCGTGGTATTGCAGATATAATTGATAAACTGATTAAAAAGAGTAGTTTAAAACATAAGATAAGTCCGCATACACTAAGACATACTTTTGCAACACTTTTATTAAATGAAGGTATGGATATAAGGGAAGTTCAAGAACTTTTAGGCCATGAAAGGTTATCTACAACTAGTATTTATACACATGTGAGCAATGAAGAGTTAAGAAGAGTTTATTTACAGAATCATCCGCGCGCACATAAAAAATAATGTTAAATTGACATCATTTATGATAAAATTGAAAAGTAGGGAGGATGAAGTAAATGAAATACGTTTACATGTTTAAAGAAGGAAATAAAGACATGAGAGGCTTACTAGGTGGTAAGGGTGCTAATTTAGCAGAAATGATCAATCTTGGTTTACCTATACCAAATGGTTTTACTGTTACTACTGAAGCTTGTCATGAATACTATAATTCTAATAAACATATATCAAAAGAAATAGAAGAAGAAATTCTTGAAAAAGTAAAATTATTAGAAAGCGAAACTGGAAAGAACTTTGGTAGTACAAATAATCCACTTTTAGTTTCAGTAAGAAGTGGCGCGCCTATATCTATGCCTGGTATGATGGATTCAATTCTAAACTTAGGTATGAATGATGAAATTGCAGATGAAATGGCTAAGAGTAATCCTAGAATGGCATATGACGCTTATAGAAGATTTATAAGTATGTATGCAACAGTAGTAAAAGGATACCCAGAGGCAAGCTTTAATGGGTATTTAGATACATATAAGGAAACTAAAGGATATAAGAGCGATTTAGAATTGACTCAAGATGATTTTAAGATTTTAGTTAATAAATTTAAAGAAAACTATTTGGAAATTGGCGGAGAACATTTCCCACAAGACTCTTATGTTCAATTAATGAGCGCAATAGAAGCAGTTTTTGCATCTTGGAATAACGATAGAGCGATAACTTATAGAAAACTTGAAGGAATTAGCGATACTCTTGGTACAGCAGTAAATGTTCAAGAAATGGCTTACGGTAATTTAAATGACTTATCTGGTTCAGGTGTATTATTTTCAAGAAATCCAATTGATGGTCACGATGAATTGACAGGTGAGTATCTACTTAATGCTCAAGGAGAAGATGTCGTCGCTGGTATTAGAACTGCACCAGAAATTGCTACTCTTAAGACAACTTTACCGGAAGTTTACGATGAACTATATACAATTGCTAAAAAAATGGAAAATCATTATAGAGATATGCAAGATATGGAATTTACTATCGAAAATGGAAAATTATTTATCTTACAGACTCGTAATGGCAAAAGGACACCAACTGCTAATGTTAGAATTGCCATGGATTTATTAAAAGAAGGCCTTATCAACGAAGAAGAGTGCTTACTAAGAATTAAGCCTAGTGACTTGGAAGTAATAATGAAACCTACGTTCGATGCTAACGAACTTAAAAGTGCTACTAAACTAACAAAGGGCCTTGCAGCTAGCCCAGGAGCAGCTTTTGGACGTTTAGTATTTAAAAGCGAAGATGCTAAAAAGTTTAAGGGCGAAGATACAATTCTTGTAAGAAACGAAACTAGTCCAGAGGATATAGATGGAATGATTTATGCTAATGGTATTCTAACTAAGAATGGTGGGCTTACTAGTCATGCTGCAGTAGTGGCACGTGGTTTAGGAGAATGTTGTGTATGTGGTGCTGGCGAGTTGGAAATTGATGAAAATGCTAAGACACTTATCGTAAATGGACATACTCTAACTGAAAATGATTACATTTCATTAGATGGAACTACTGGTAATGTATACTTAGGTAAATTAACACTATCAGATAGCAACGAGGGAAAAGACTTATTAAATGAAATATTAAATATGGTAAGTAAATATGAAGGAATACAAGTAAGAGCAAATGCTGATACTCCAGAAGCTGCTAAAACCGCTCGTGAATTTGGTGCTCGTGGTATCGGTCTTGTTAGAACAGAACACATGTTCTTCTCTGAAGAGAGAATACTTGCCATGAGAAAGATGATCCTATCTAACAATGTAGAAGAAAGAAACGAGGCATTAAAACAACTAGAAAAGTATCAAGAAGAAGACTTCTATGGTATTTTAAAAGAGATGAATCCATATCCAGTAATTGTTAGATATTTAGACCCACCTCTACACGAATTCTTACCTAAGAATGAAAAAGAAAAGATTGCCTGTGCAGAGAGTTTAAATATTGATTTAGAGGAAATTGAAACTCGTATTGAAGAATCTAGAGAAGTTAACCCAATGATGGGATTTAGAGGTTGCCGATTAGGTGTTAGATATCCAGAAATCAGCATAATGCAAACAGAAGCTTTAGTAAAAGCTGCGATTAGATGCAAACAAGAGGGCCTAGAGCCAAACCTTGAAATGATGGTACCACTTGTCGGAGAAGTTAAAGAATTTAATTATATAAGAGGTCTAATAGATGATACTGCCAAAAAAGTTATGACTGATGCAGGTATTACAATCGAATATAAAGTAGGAACAATGATTGAAACTCCAAGAGGTGCACTAATGAGTGCAAAACTAAGTGAAGTTGCTGACTTCTATTCGTTCGGTACAAATGACTTAACACAACTTACTTTCGGTCTATCGAGAGATGATGCAGGTAAATTCATGGATGTATATTTAGATAAGAAGATTTATTCAAAAGATCCATTTAAAACA
>CACYEG010000036.1 GCA_902773365.1 uncultured Erysipelotrichaceae bacterium | reverse complement strand
AAGAATATTTTTAATTTATTACTGGTCATAAATAGACCTGCTACCAAAAAAACTATAACAGAAATAATGGCTATTAAAATGATATTTCTCTTTTTTTTCATATATTCTGCCTTTTATCTTCCATTTTAAACCAATCTATCTCTGGGTATTCAAAATCACAATCTTCTGATATAACTTCGTATGGGTGAACTTGTCTATACTGTTTTCTTTCATCAAAACTTAGTCTCTCTATTTCTTTTGATCTGTCGATATGTAAAATTCCATTTAAGTGGTCAAATTCGTGTGAAAAGACTACTGCTTTAAAACCTTTAAAGACTTCTATATGCTTTTTTCCCCCGATTGATTCAAATTCAACTGTTACTTCATATGGTCTATCGACTACGGCGCAATAATCTAGACAACTATCGCAACCTTCCAAAAACCTAGCATGTCCCTTTTGGGATAGTATTTTTGGATTAACTAAGATACAGTTTTCATCATAATCCGCAGTTTCATTTTTAGTCATATCTTCAGTAGTGTTTTTAAAATAAATCATCCTTTTTGGTATTCCAATTTGAACTGGTGCTAAAGCATATAGTACTTGTTTTGTACAAAATTCTTTCAAATAAGCAGCAATTACCTCTACATCATCTTTCGCAAAATCGACTGGTTCGGATACTTGTCTTAAATATTCTAAATCTTTATCTATAGTTTTTCTTACAATTTCCATAATAGTACCTCTTCATACTATGATTATACTACTTGCCGCTCGTCGAAACAACTTGTTTTAAAAAATCACGATGATTTGACTAAATATAAATCGCTTGTTATATTAATGCGCAGGAACATTTAATAAGTTGGGTGGAGCCAAACTTCTAAAGAAGGGAGGCGGTAGTATGAAGAAAGATTTTTTAATACTTTCTCAAATAATAACTATCTTCCTTTTATTATTACTATTATTTATAGTCTTAATATAAAAGAAAACCACCTAACTAAGCATTAGTTAGGTGAAACCATTTTGGCAACACCCAACATGTGATTATTGAGTGTTCCTTTTTATTTTACGCAAGTATTCCTTGCTAAATACATAATAGCATAAAAAAGAAGTTATTACAACTTCACTTTTAATTATGCCATATGTTTCTCTTTATCAGTAATCTTTCTCATAATATATACTAGTTGATCATTACCTAGTTCAAACTCTGCTTCATCTCTTATTCTTTCTTTATAAATTATTTCAAAGCCGTTTTTTTTGAGAAGCGTTTCAATTTCATCTGTATTGTAGAAGTTAACAAACTCTTTTATTCTTGTGTCAAGTGGCTCAACGATGTATTTTTCCCCGTTTCCTTCTTGTAATATAACAAAAAATATACCATCAGGTTTTAAATATGTATTAATATCTGTCAGTAATTTCGGCACATGTTTTTTCTCAATGTGTATTATTGAGTTAATTGACATAATACCATCATATTTTTTATTTAACTTTAAATCCAGCATATCCATTTCACTAAAGTTTACATTTTTAACTTTTCTTTTAGCGATTTCTATCAATTTATGAGAAAAATCAATACCATCGACATTATATCCCTTATCCGCAATATACCTTGTAAAGCTTCCCATTGCACATCCTAAATCAAGTACATCTTTACCACATAAATAGCTGACAAATAAGTCCATATATTTATTATATGGCATATCATACCATAAAGCTGCATCATATTTTTCTGCGATTTCGTTATATATGTTTTTAATTTCTGCTCCCACGTTACTCATATTTTCACCAATTAAATTGTAACACAATTCAGTATTATTGTAATATTTTTTTTATAATCTATCTTTTCTTGATAAAATACATAACAATATAAAAAGAAGTTATTACAACTTCACTTTTTTATTGGTGTCCCCGAAGAGATTTGAACTCTTAACCTATTCCTTCGGAGGGAATCACTCTATCCAATTGAGCTACGGGAACAAAAAAATAACACAAATGCTTGTGTTATTACACTCTGCATCGATACCAGAATTTTAACACTTAAAGTTTTAAATGTCAAAAATCTATGGTTCTTGATGCATGAAGAATAAACCGATATTTACTAGTCCTGTTACACCAACAAGTGAATAAACTAGTCTAGTAAGTGCAGTTGCTTCTCCAAATAGTGCTTCTACTAAATTGAAATCTAATAAACCGATAAGTCCCCAGTTAACAGCACCAATTATAGTGAGCACTAAACAAACTTTTTGTAGTGTTTCCATCATTTTGCTAATCCTTTCTTTCTAGGATTAGTATGGCCCTATTAGGCTAGTTTATACATATTATAAATTTTGAGTTCTTTTAAGCATTCTATCTTTTCCTAGTAGACGCATTATTTCATATAAATCTGGAGTCATCGACTGAGTAGTAATTGCAACTCTTAATACTGTTGCAACATCTCCTACGTGTCCTTTATAATCACTAGGATTTTCTTTATATGCTTTTACTTCTTTGGCATATCCATGTAGACTAGCAAGCTCTTTAATTTTATTAAACCATGTATCTTTATCGTCAGATTCATCATAGTATTTTTCTAAGTACTCACTTACTAAGCTTTTTATTTCACTCTTATCTGTTATAGATTGATATTCATAAGACTTTTCTAAAGTATCATATAATTCATCGAACATATACCAAATCTTATTTTTAATTTCAGAATACATTGCATAGTCTTTTCTAGGCTTCTTTTGCTCACGCTCAATATTTAATATGCTCTTTGTATAATCGGCATATTTTTTTATTAGATCACAAAAATCTTTATCATATTTTTCACTCCAATCTAATAAACCATCATATACCTCATCTTTAGTCTTCTTACTTAATATGTTTTTAGAGATATTATCTAGCTTATCTAAGTCGTAGAAACATCCAGATGAACTCATCTTTTTAGGACTAAAAGTAAACTCTAGATAACTTGCATCTGGGTGAGCTAGTCTCCACTCCTCGTAGTTGGAATTGATTATAGTCATAAGTGACTCTATTACTGCTTCGTAAGGATATCCTTTTTCTTCATAGTACGATACGAAGAATTCAGGGTCTTTTCTCTTACTTATCTTTCTTACAGTATTCCCCTCTTTTTTGAGTATTAATGGGTATTGTATGTATTTAGGCGCCTTAAAACCGAAAGCTTGGAATAATTCTATATGTTTTGGTACACTTGGAAGCCACTCTTCGCCACGAACTACATGGGTTGTGTGCATCAAATGGTCATCTACTAGATGCGCGAAATGATAAGTTGGCAACAAATCGCCTGATTTCATAATGACAAAGTCTTCGTCATTTTCAGGTAGTTCAATTCTACCCTTAACTAAATCGTCGAACATGAATTTTTTATCGAAATTACCCATAGATTTAAATCTGATCGTATACTCGACACCAGCATTGATTTTTTCTATTGCTTCATCAATACTCAAGTTTCTACATTTTGCATACTTTCCATGGTATCCAGGTCTTAATTTGTTTTTTTCTTGTATATCGTGAGTTGCTTCTAATTCTTCTTTAGTACAAAAGCATGGATATGCACGACCTATTTCTATTAAGTGTTTTACAAAGGCATGATATATTTCTTTTCTTTCACTTTGAATATATGGGCCATATTCGCCAACTACTTCATCTTTATATTGATATTCATCTGGCAACATGTGATAGTGCTTTAATATATGGTTAATTGCTTCTACTGCTCCTTCGACAGTTCTCGCTGTATCGGTATCCTCATTTCTTAAGAAAAATACGCCATTAGTATTTCTTGCGATAATATAGTCGATCGTTGCAGATAGTAAATTACCTATATGCATAAATCCTGTTGGACTTGGAGCAAATCTCGTTACATTCGCACCTTCCTGAAGTCCCCTTTCAGGATACATCTTTTCATAATCTTCGATAGTCTTTGTTATATTCGGAAATATAGCATTTGCTAAATCTTTATTTGTCATGATATTACTCCTATTCTTCAATTAATACTTTACTATCTTTCATTTCTTCTGGAATACTTATATCCATATACGATAGTATAGTTGGTGCGATGTCTCTAAGAGAGCCATCAATAAGTTTTAATTTTGTATCATTTATTACTAGTGGAACATCGTTAGTTGTATTTGTCGTCTTGATTTTGCCATCATCGTCTAACATCTGTTCGACATTTCCAAATGGTGAAGTCAAAAATATTGTATAGAAGTTCAAATCAGCACACTCGAATATTTTTTCGAGGCACTTGTCTATAGCTTCCAACTTTTCAACAGTTTTCTCGTGGTCGTCTTTCACAAGATCATCGAACGATGATAAGATAAATTCTGTATCTTTTTCCATACTTTTCATGATTTGTCTTGTTACTGCTATACAAGTAGGAATTGATGTGTCCTCTGGACTTTCCACAAGTACATTATAACACTTAGTTAGCTTTTCACTTTTTTCACCATTGAAATAATATGTTACATATTCATAATTATCTTTTGATGCAATTCTAGCTTGAGTAATATCCAATTTATTTAAATATAAACCTAAACTATTAGACATATCGTCTTCCTCATTTATTAGAACAGTCGCATTAATTTTAGAGTCTATCGGATACATCATGAGCATCTTTAAATTTTTGATATTTCTCGTTTGAAAGTCCTCGGTTTCGTCTGGATTTGTTAGAGCAGTCAATATTTCTCTTGCTCCATCACTTTGGTAATTTGTCCAAAATATTACGTCATTATCTTTAATATTACAGTTTTTCTCTACTATAATTGGTGGTAAGTATTCATCTGTAATATTTCTCATATAACAGTTTTTAATAGCAAGATTAATTTCTTTAACTTTAAGACCAATACCATTTCTAACTAAATCATAATAAATTCTGGTTCTATCTGGTTTGCCTTCTTCATCCATTGCATAGTATCTACCACACACTGTAAATATTGGAACTCCTGTTTCAGTAATCTTTTCGATATATTTTAATACGCTTTTAGTCTCGACGTCTTTACCATCGGCGATAAAGTCTACTCCGACTTTAATATCTTGGCCTTTTAAATATTCTAATATTTTTATTGTATCTTCAATATTGGCATTTTTACCGCCTGAGCTCATTAATCCCATAACGTGGAATGTACTATTATATTTTTTTACTTGTTCAATTGCAGATTTTAATTTAGTATTAGTTGCAAGACTATCTATATCCATAAAGTCATGGATGAAACTACTTCTCTGCTTTAATACTTGACCAGCAGCAATTGTCTTATATCCAACTACTTTATTTCCTGGCTGCGATTCAGGTAATCCAACATTAGCACCAGATGCCACTATATTTGAATGTGGATACTTATCAAATAATGATTTATAAAAAGGCATATTTGCTTTACTAATTGCATTTCCTTCTTCTTTATCACTTAAACCCAATCCGTCAATTGATAATAAAAGAATCTTTTTCATGAGAAACACCTCGCATATATATTACCATATTATTCGAAAACATGAAAATATTTTTGTCTATTAATTAATATGATGATATAATTAAGGCGTTAGGAAGTGCTTATATGAAAAAAGTACTGATTGTTAATTCAAGTCCGAGGGAAGAAGGTAATTGTACAACTTTTTCTGTTCACTTAAAGAAAAAACTCGATGACTCAACAATTCCATGTAAACTAATAAATCTTAAAGACTACCGTATCGAATTTTGTACTGGATGTTTTGAGTGCGATGAAACTGGCAAATGCGTAATCGATGACGATTATACAAATACTATTATTCCTGCAGTTAAGGAGTGCGACATATTAATTTGGGTTTCGCCAAATTATTGTAGATTATTGTCAAGCAGATTAAAGTTATTCATTGAGCGCCTTTGTCCTATATATGGATACTTAGACGAAAACACAAAAGAATATGCGATATATGTATCAGGCGAAACAAGTCTAGATAATATCGCAATGGCTGCAGAAACTATACAAAGATTTGCAGAAGTAGATGACATACACATGAAAAAAATATGTAATCCAGTATTAAATCTTGGAGAATTCGACGAAAGTAAAGTCGATGAAATGTTTGACGCCATTAAAAAATCATTAAACAATTAGGACAAATTTGTGTCTTTTTTATTGTTTTTTTTTTACTACTGAACATACTAATAATGGTGAAATATCACATGGATAAAATTGTTAGCTATTTAACTAAACTATACACTCTCGATGACGACTTTGTAATGAGAAATATTCCTATTAGCGAGGATGAAACAATATATTTATTCTATTTTGAATCATTATGTGAATCATCTTTAATAAATGAATATATAATACAAAATATCAGTGAATTTACTCTTTTCGATAGAAAAATTCGTTCAGTTTTAGAAGTGATAAGTGGCCCAAAAATCAAGTCAATCGATAACAAAAAAGATATAACGTATTATTTAGAGAACGGCTTTTCGATTGTAATATTCGATAGAGAAATATACGTTGTAGAGACTAGGGCATCGATAGATAGAGGTATTACTTTAAGTCAAACTGAACCAACTATGTACGGAAGTAAAGATTCTTTTTGTGAAAACTATCAGAAAAATTTAGGAGTACTAAAAAGGAGAATAAAATCCAGTGATTTTGTTGTAAAGAGTATAGACTCTGGTAAATGTACTAAAACTAAAATAAGTGTTATTTATTTAGATAGTTTAGTCGATAGAGAAGAACTTAAAAAAGTACTTAAAAGTGTCGATAGACTTAAAAGTATAGACATAAATGATTCATATGATGTTGCAAAAGAATTAAAACTCAATAAGGTTTTTCCAACTATATTGAAAAGTGAAAAACCTGGACTCGTTTCTAGATATATTTTAGATGGTTACATTACGATAATGATAGATAACACCCCTTTTATGCTAATTCTTGACGCTAAGTTAAAGGATTTTGTCAATCCATTTACAACTGATAAATTTGTAAAGTTCTTAAGATATGCCTGCTTATTTTTAACGATACTAACACCTGCATTGTACATAGCGCTTATAAATTT
>CACYEG010000035.1 GCA_902773365.1 uncultured Erysipelotrichaceae bacterium | reverse complement strand
TGGAAAGTCAGGCCCTTTTATTATCTTCATTAATCCGTCTGTATCAATGTCTGGATTGTCGATATAAGCAATACAACCATTTATAACCTCACCTAAGTTATGTGGAGGTATATTAGTGGCCATACCTACTGCGATTCCCATTGTTCCATTTACTAAAATATTAGGAAATTTTGATGGTAAAACTAATGGTTCTTTTTTAGTTTCATCAAAGTTTGATTGCATATCAACAGTATCTTTATTAATATCTTTTAAAAGCTCCAATGAAATTTTTGATAGTCTCGACTCAGTATAACGATAAGCTGCTGCTCCATCGCCATCAATATTACCAAAGTTTCCATGGCCATCAACTAGTGTATATCTTTCAACCCATCCTTGAGCTAAACGCACCATGGCATCATAAATCGATGTATCTCCGTGTGGATGGTAAGATCCAATTACATTACCTACTGTTGTTGCACATTTTTTATGTGGTTTATCAGGTGTATAACCATTTTCATACATTGACCATAGAATTCGTCTATGAACTGGTTTCAATCCATCTCTTAAATCTGGAATGGCACGTGCCATAATTACGCTAGCAGAATAATCAATAAATGATTTTTTTACTTCATCGACAATATTGTTTTGTGTAAAACTATCTCTTTCATGAAATTCTCCACCAAAATCCGTGTGAATATCTTCTTCGTTTTTCACATTTTCATCAGATGCTTCGTTGTTTTTTTTGATATTTTCTAATTCTTCATTATCCATTTAAATTCACCCCACTTACTAAATATCCACATCAGCATAACGAGCATTTTCCTCGATAAATTGCCTTCTAGGTTCAACTTCTTCACCCATTAATTTTTCAAAGATTGCATCAGCAGCGATAAGATCATCAACTGTAATTTTTCTTAAAACTCTGGTGCTTATGTCCATTGTTGTCTCGTATAATTCTTCGGCATCCATTTCACCAAGACCTTTCATACGAGTTATTTCAGCACGTGAGCGATCAGTTGCTTTCATAGTTGCTAAGTAGGAATCTCTTTCTTTTTCATCAAGTACATATTTTCTTGTTTTACCATATCTAATTCTAAATAATGGTGGCTGAGCAGCATAAACATGGCCTGCCTCAACAATTGGTCTAAAATATCTATAGAATAAAGTTAGCAGTAATACTCTAATATGTGCACCATCGACATCGGCATCAGTCATAATTACTATTTTATCGTATCTTAGTTTAGATAAATCAAAATCTGCGCCTATTCCTGTACCAAAAGCAGTAATAATTGTCTTTATTTCCTCATTAGATAAGGCTTTATCTAATCTTGCTTTTTCAACATTTAGAATTTTACCTCTTAATGGTAAGATAGCCTGAGTTACTGAATCTCTACCTTCCTTGGCAGAACCTGCTGCTGAATCTCCCTCGACTATAAAGATTTCTGATACTGCAGGATCTTTACTTTTACAATCTGATAGTTTACCCCAAGTATTAACAGTGGCTAAATCATTCTTTCTAGAAGCTTCTCTTGCCCTTCTTGCAGCATTTCTAGCACGGCAAGCTTGAATACCCTTTTCAATAATTATTCTAGCTTCTTGAGGATTTTCCATTAAGAATCTTTCAAACCCTTGTGAAAATACGCTGTCAGCTAATTTTCTAACTTCAGAATTTCCTAGTCTTCCTTTTGTTTGACCTTCAAATTGAGGATTTGGATGCTTACAAGAAATTATCATTGTAAGTCCTTCTTTAACGTCATCACCAGTTAAAGATTCATCTTTTTCTTTTAAAATTCCAGCTTTTTTTGCATAATTGTTAATTACTCTCGTTAAAGCTCGCCTAACGCCTTCTTCATGAGTACCACCATCATGAGTATTGATATTGTTAACAAACGAATATATATTGGCATTATAGCCAGTATTGTATTGCATTGCTACTTCAAAGAAAACATTATCTTCTTCACCTTCTAAGTGAATTACATCCTCATGAACAGGAGTTTTCCCTTGATTAATGAACCTAACGTATTCACTAATACCGCCTTCATATAAAAAGTGATCTCCGGTTGTATCTTCTAAGTCTCTATCATCTCTTAAAGTTAAAGATAAGCCACGATTTAAGAAAGCTAATTCTCTTGTTCTTATTTTAAGAGTTTCATAATCATAGATATCAGTATCAAATATTTCTGGGTCTGGTTTAAAAGTAACAGTTGTACCAGTTCTATTTGGTTCACATTCTCCTATTACAGTTAAATGTTGAATTATTTTTCCTCCATTTGCAAATTTTGCTTCGTAAACTTTAGAATTTTTATAAACAGTTACAGTAACCCAAGATGAAAGTGCATTGACTACACTGGCTCCCACACCATGAAGTCCACCAGATACCTTATATCCACCTCCACCAAATTTTCCGCCTGCATGAAGAACAGTGTATACGGTTTCCACTGTAGATAATCCTGTTTTTTCGTGAACTTCAACAGGTATACCACGGCCATCATCCTTAACTGTTACTGAATTATCTTTATTAATTACAATTTCAATGTTTTGACAATATCCTGCTAAAGCTTCATCTATTGCATTATCGACTATTTCCCATACTAAATGGTGTAATCCTTTAACATCTGTTGTACCTATATACATACCTGGTCGTTTTCTAACTGCCTCTAGTCCTTCTAATACTTGAATGTCACTAGCAGTATAGTCATTTGTTACTTTTTCATTCATATATTTGTTTCACCACTTTCTCTTTTTTGATATTAAAAACTGTACAATTTGTAAGTATTCTCGTATTTATATGTTTTAAATCAGTTGTAGTAATAAAAATCTGAAGATTTTTATTTAGCTTTTTCAGAATATTATTAATTTTTTTTGAATCAAGACAACTAAACAAATCATCTAGTATTAAAATAGGATATTTTTTCTTTTCTTTAATATAAATCTCTATTTCAGCTAATTTAAAACATATTATGGCATTTTTTTGTTCACCCTCGCTACCATAATCTCTGAGGTTATTATTATCTATGGAAAATACAATATCATCATGATGAACGCCAATACTTGTTTTACCAAGTATTATATCTTTATCAAGATAACTTCTATATTTTTTTAAAAGTTCATTTTTTTCTTTGTTTTTATATGCACTTACATATGAAACCTTTATTCCTCGTTTTCCTGTTATAGAATAGTAAATATCATCATAATATTCGTTAATTCTTTCAATAAATTTCTGTCGATAAGAACATATTTGAATTCCGATATCAACTAGTTTTTCAGTAAGTATCCATAGATAATCAGGGCTCGCTAACTTATTAACATACATTAGTTTTAAAAAGGCATTTCTTTGTTTCAATACTTTAGCGTATTCATTTAACATGTGCAAGTAAGATTGATCTAATTGCGATATTTCAATATTTAACATATTTCTTCTACATGTAGGAGAATCTTTTATTATATTTGTATCCTCAGGAGTAAAAAGAATTACATTAATTTGAGAAATGTAATCACTTAGCCTTTGTACTTTATTATTATCCACTTTGACAATCTTACCATCTTCAGATAAACTCAATTTATAATTATGAAAGATTTTATCTTTAATTCTTCCTTCAATTACCATTTCATTACTATCAGAATTAATAAGCACTTTATCCAATGAGCCCCTAAATGATTTAGTAATTGCAAGAACATATATTGCTTCAACAATATTGGTTTTGCCAACACCATTAGGACCTATTATTATATTTTGCTTATTTGAAAACTCTAAAGTTAACGATTTATAATTTCTAAAATTGTTAAGTTTTAAGCTCGTGATTTTCATAATTGCCCTCTTAACGCCCTAAATTAAAATTTACTAGGCAGAGTCGTACACTCGTACCTAGTACAATTATAGCACAAATTTAAGGCATTAAAAAGGGATTTTTGTTATTTTTGCTCACTTAATTCTCTTTTTCTACGATACATTACAGATTCTAATCTTGTTGCTCTTAAAATTTGATTATTAATTATCTTATTTGATACTGGAAATTTAATTTTAAGATCATTCTGAAATGAAATTATTGTATTTTTATCATCTTCTGTATATTTATCAACATTATTTAAGGAAATCCAACTACATGTTTTTAATCTAGGACTACATGTGGGAAAAAATATTATTCCATTAGTTTCTTCTATTACTATTGGTGATTTATGTGTAACGCCAATTAAATCGACTGTTCCCTTTTTTCTTCCAATGTAAGAACTACCATAATACTCACAATTTTCTTCAATAAGTTTTTGAGAGTTTTTAGGGACAATTATAATATTATCTTTTTCATATATTTTAGTACTTTTTTCGCTTATTGGTACTATTGCCAATGTTTTTTTATTAATTGTATAACCACTATTCAAACCATTCACCTCCTTCTTAGTTGTCCCTTATACACCAAATTATTGTCGAAAATTGGTGAAATTTGTCGATAAACTGGAAAAAAATGGAAAAAAAAAGGGTTTTCCCCTTTAGTATGTTTTTATTGGCAAGATTAATTGTATCAATGTTTCATCTTGATTTGATTTAATGATAATTGGTTTAATTTCACTATTTAAAAGTATTACCAATTCTGTATCATCTATCGTTTTTAGAGCATCCATCATGTATTTAGCACTAAATGAAATGCCTAAATCAGCAGATTCATTCTTTTCAATTGAAATTTTTTCTTCAACGCGACCAATTTCTGAAGAAAAAGATGAAATGGTTAAATTACTTCCTTTTGTTTCCATTTTTACTATGTTTTTTTCTTTATTTTGCGTCAATAGTGATGCACGATCTACAGCAGAAAAGAAATCGTTATAATTAACATTTAAGATAACATTAAATTGTTCTGGAATTAAATTATTTGTATTAGGGTAAGTTCCACTCAATAAATTAGTTTGAAATGTAATATTTTTATAAATGAATAAAGCTTTATTAGAAAAGATATGCATTTCGATTGGTTCATCATCGACAATAATTTTATCTAATTCATTAATATTATTACCCGGTATCGTAATATTAATTTCATCTTTAATAAATTCTTTTAATGAAACTGTCTTTTTAGATAATCTGTATGAATCAGTAGCAGTTACTTCCATAACATTACCGATTAATTTAAAATTAATACCTGTTAGTAGTGGTCTAGACTCTTGATTACTTATTGCATATACTGTTTGTTTAATAATTGTCTTAAATAAATCCCCATTAATAATAATAGGATCTTTCTGATATTCTAATTTTATCTGCGGATAATCTTCCACTTTTAAACAATTCAAATTAAATTGTGAGTTTTTAGATTTGATTAAAACTTTTAATCCATCGATAACTTCGATGTCTATTACATCATCTGGTAATTTTCTAATTATTTCTGTAATAAACTTACTTTGAATTACTATACTTCCTGTAGAAACAACCTTCTTAATTTTTTCTTTCTTTATAAAAGATTTAATAGTTAAATCGGTATTACTTGCTGTTAAATATAAACCATCATCATTTAATTCCATCTTAATACCATTTAGTACTGGTATTACATTCTTGATAGAAATAGCCTTCGTTACATTCATCAAATTTTCAAGTAAAATGTTTTTTTCAATTGTAAATTTCATTTTTGTCCTTCTTTCTTTTATTATAATTATTTAATATTATTATGTCCTGTGTATATTGTGGAAAAGTCCACTTTTTTCGACTATACAGTGAAATACGCCTTGTTGAAAAGTTGTGTATAAATAAATTGTAATACACAAATACTATCCTATATTATTTTTAATTTCTTTAATGATAGCCTTCAACTGGTCATTATTTTTTAAATCCTCTTTAATTTTATCACACGCATGTATAATTGTCGAATGATCTCTATTTCCAAATTCAAGTCCTATTTTAGGAAATGATTCATCAGTATAAGTTCTACACAAATAAATTGCTATTTGTCTTGGATAATTAATATTTGCACTCCTTTTTTTACTTTTTAAGTCTTCAATAGTTAATTTATAATAATCTGCAACTGCTTTCTGTATCTTAGCTATATTACTATCTAAATATACAGAATTTTTTAAATAATCTTTTAAGGCTTCAGTTGCAAATTCTAAGTCAATTTTACTAGGAACCATTATTGCTGTATATGCATATAGCCTAGTTACAGCACCTTCGATATGTCTTACATCATTTTCACTATTAGCTGCAATATATTCAATTACTTCTTCATCCACTAATTTAGCAACATCATGTCCTGCCATTTTATTTTTTATTATTCTCTTTTTTAATTCAATTTCTGGAAAATAGATATTAACGGTTAAACCCCAACTAAATCTAGTTCTAAGTCTTTCTTCTAAAAGTTTTAAATCATCTGGGCTTCTATCTGAACTTATTATAATTTGTTTATTCATATCATATAAATTGTTAAAAGTATGAAAAAATTCTTGTTGTGTTTTTTCTGCGCCGCCTAAAAACTGAATATCATCGATCATTAAAACGTCTATATTGCGATATTTATCTTTAAATTTTTGGATATAATCTGCATCTTTTTTCATATTAATAGTTGTAAAATCCGTTATGAATTGTTCACTTGTAACATAGAGAACTCTTTTATTTAAGTTTTTCTTAATGTAATTTCCAATTGCATGCATTAAGTGAGTTTTACCTAAACCACTTTTACCGTGTATAAAGAATGGATTATATAACTTTCCGGGTTGCTCGGCGACTGCTAAAGCTGCAGTATGAGCAAGTCTATTTGATTCCCCAATAATGAAATTATCAAAAGTATATTTTTCTATTAAATTGTCATCATAGTTTTGATAGACTTCAGATTGTGTAATTGGATTATGTATAATATTCTGTGGATTAGTATTAATGTTATCCACAGTTTCGTTTAATTTTGGTAAACTACTATTAGAATCATTTCTAATTTCGTCACTCGTTTTTATTTCAATTTCGCAGTGAATGCCTAAAATTTTTTCCATTACATCTGAAATCGTATCAAGGTATCTTTTTATGAGCGAATCCTTAATAAAACTGGAAGGAGTTTCTAAAATCACAATTTTTATAGGTCTAGATTCCATGATAGAATCTTTTATTTCATATAATTTAAGATCTTTAAACCATGAATTGATGGTTACTTGAGATACGCTATTTCTTAATAATTCAATAAAGTTTTTCCAAATAATGGAATATTCTTCATTCAAAAACCATCACCCCATCCCTTATGAGCATATTTTAACTTAAATAAAAAAAAAGATAAAGAAAAATTTACAAAAAAAAGTTTTTAACAGTTAAAATCACAATTTTTGTGGATAATTTAATAAAAATAATCTTTATAAATGCTAAGGAAAAGGAACTTTTCAACAGTTTCCACAAGTTTGCACAATTCACAGTGTGGATAAGTTATACACAATATGTGAAAACAATGTGGATAAAAACTGTGGATATTGTGGAAAAGATTATTAATCTTGACTTTTAAAGACTTTTCATAATATAATACTGTTGCTATTTAACGAGGGAGGTGCATACGATGAAAAGAACATATCAACCAAATAATCGTAAGAAGGCAAAGAAACATGGATTTTTTGCTAGAAAAGAAACAAATATTTTAAAGTCAAGAAGAAAAAAAGGTCGTAAAATACTTTGTAAGTAAGCCACTTGTCATCAGTGGCTTTTATTCTAAATAGGAGGATATATAATATATAATGAAAAGATTTGAAATGATAAAAAATAAAAATGAGTTTAATAATATTATTCGACATGGCAAATATACTAAGAATAAATATTTCGTAATATATTATATTGACAATATAGATAATAATACAAAATTTGGAATAGCAATTAAAAAAAGTATTGGATTGGCAGTAATAAGAAATAGATTAAAGCGACAAACGCGTGCGATAATTGACAATAACAGAATATTATTTAAAAATTCACATAATTATATTATAATGATAAGAGAAGGTTGCTTATTAAGTTCATTTAAAGATATGAATGAAGCATTAGTAAACCTAATGAAAGGAACACAAAAATGAAGAAAAAAAGCATTATAGTAATAACTTTTGCATTGATAGTGTTATTAACTGGATGTACTAAATATTTATCAGATGATAACAAAAAAAGAGTAATTAATGAAAAAACAGGACAGGCAATAACATCTAATATTCTATGCTTACCAGAAAGCAAAGAATTAAAGAGTATTTATGAAAAATATAAAGAAAAATTGGATGTAGACTACGATAAATTGTCAAAGTGTAAAAATTTTAAACCTAGTGATATTTTTTATAACAAAAATATATTTGAAGTTATTTTTGTAAAACCGTTGGCATGGCTTATCATAAAAGTTGGAGGATTTGTTAAAAATTATGGACTAGCGGTAATGATTTTAGGTATATTAATAAGATTAATATTAATTCCATTTACAAAAAAGAGCATGATGCAATCTGAAAATATGAAAAAAGCTCAACCTGAGCTTCAAGCGATACAAAAAAAATATGGAGACAATAAAGAACAAGCAGTACAAATGAGTCAAGAAATGATGCTTGTGTATAAAAAATATGGAATAAATCCAGCAGGAGGATGTTTAGTAGCTTTTATACAATTACCTATATTATTGGCATTTTTAGAGGCAATAAACAGAGTACCAGCAATATTTGAAGGATACCTATTTTCTTTACAGTTAGGTACAAGCCCATCAGTGGGAATTAAGAATGGAAATCTTTTATACATTGTGGTTATTGTTCTCATAATTGTTTCTACTTATTTCTCATATAAAAATACGATGAATTCAACTTCTAGTGGTAATGGCCAAGAAAAACAGATGAAAATGATGATGATTTTCATGATTGTGTTTATCTCAATTGCATCATTAAGCCTTCCAACAGCACTAGCGCTATATTGGATAGTTTCTAATGTATTTATGATAGTACAAAATTTAATTATTCAAAAAAAGATAAAAAAGAATGTTTCAAAAGGGAAAGTAATTAATAAGAAAAATAAGAGGTAATATTTTATGGAAGTAAACAAATTTTCTGGAAAAAGTTATGACGAAACACTTAAACTTGCACTTCAAACATTGAATGCGTCCGAAGATGAAGTAATCATACATAGTGAAGAAAAAAAAGGTGGTTTATTTAAATCAACAGTATATGAATTAACTGTTACACCGTTATCTGACATAGTTGAGTTTGTAAAAGAGTATTTAACAAGTGTATTATCAGCGCTGGGATTGACAGTCAGTTTTGAAACAAAAATAAGAGATAGACAAATTCAGGTTAAAATGTATTCCGACGATAATCCAATTTTAATAGGAAAACAAGGTCGTACACTGTCTTGCCTACAAGTTATAGTAAGAAATGCTGCAAAAGTAAAATTTGGTTCTGCACCTTATATTTCATTAGATGTCGAGAATTATAAAGATAAGCAAATAATGTATTTGGAAAAAACAGCAAAGAGGTTGGCAAAAGAAGTAGCTCGTACTAAAGTAGCTGTTGAAATGGATAATATGAATGCATATGAAAGACTTGTAGTTCATAACGCTCTTGCAAACTTTAAAGGTATTTACACTGAAAGTACAGGAGAAGAACCTAATAGACATGTTGTAATTAAACCAAAGGAGGAAGATTAAGAGCGATTTTATCGCTCTTTTCAAATGCTTGATAATCTGCTATAATAGGTTAGATTTTTTGAAGGGAGTTATCTTTATGTCTGATACAATATGTGCAATTAGTACTGCTCTTGGTGTAGGCGGTATTGCAATTATAAGAGTTAGTGGCGGAGACGCTATAGATATAGTTAACTCTGTATTTAAAGGGAAAGATTTAAAAAAGGTAAATAGTCATACTATAAATTATGGGCATATACAATACAATAACGAAATAATAGATGAGGTTTTTGTTTCGGTAATGCGTGCTCCTAAAACATACACTATGGAAGATGTAGTTGAAATAAATATACATGGCAGTATTGCCACTACAAACAAAGTACTAGAAATACTTTTAAATAGTGGATGTCGCCTTGCAGAACCTGGCGAATTCACAAAAAGAGCATTTTTAAATGGAAGAATAGACTTAGTAGAGGCAGAGGCAGTGGGTGACTTAATTTCCGCAGAAACTGACAATGCAAGGAACTTATCTATGAATCATTTAAGCGGTAAATTATCGGAAATTATACGTACAATAAAAAAAATGATATTAGAAATAGAAGCTAACATAGAAGTAAACATCGATTATCCAGAATATGAAGATATTGAGACAGTAGATCATACTAAAATGACAGAAGCTCTAAGAAAAATAAAAGAATTGGTAGATAAAATGTTGTCTGAAAGCAACACAGGAAAAATTATAAAAAATGGAATCAATGTGGCGCTTATTGGTTTACCAAATGTCGGGAAAAGTAGTATTTTAAATGCTTTGTTAGAAGAAGAAAAGGCAATAGTAACGGACATTGCTGGTACTACAAGAGATACCGTAGAAGGCCATATGCAATTAAACGGCGTATTAATAAATTTCATAGATACTGCAGGTATTAGAGATACTGAAAATAAGGTAGAAAAAATTGGTGTAAAAAAAAGTATGAGTGCTATCGACAGTGCTGATTTAATTATATTTATACATCCTATTAATGAACCAGTTTCAGAAGAGGAAGAAAAAATATTAGATAAAGTAAAGAAAAAGAAACATATTATAATGATTAATAAGGATGATTTGAAAGACGAATGTAATTACGATTTTGGTGAAGAAGTAGTATACGGAAATACTATTGATAAGTTCGGGTTAGATGCATTAAAAAGTAAAATTATCGAGTTGTTTTCATTAGCAGATATTACAAAGAAGGATTTTACCTATATTTCTAATGCCAGACAGTTAGCGTTAATTAAACAGGTCAAAGCTTCGATTGATAGAGCAATAGAAGCAACTGAAAAGAAGTTGCCTGTAGACATAATTGAGATAGATTTGACGAATGCCAGAAACTGTCTTGGTGATATATTAGGAGAAAATTATAAAGACGATTTGTTAGATGAATTATTCTCAAATTTTTGCATCGGTAAATAGATATATAATGTTCTAAAATAGGAGGTGAATAGTTATGAAATACGAAGTTATTGTTGTCGGGGGCGGACATGCTGGAATTGAAGCAGCTCATGCCACTGCAAAAATAGGGCATAAAACGCTACTAATAACTGGGAATATATCTAATATTGGTGATATGCCCTGTAATCCATCGATAGGTGGAACAAGTAAAGGTATAATTGTAAGAGAAATTGATGCTCTCGGCGGATTAATGGGTAAAGTCGCCGATGAAACTCAAATACAAATGAAGATGCTAAATGGAAGTAAAGGTCCTGCAGTTAGGTGCCTTCGTGCTCAAGCAGATAAAGAAACATATCCAAAAAGAATGCAGGAAATTTTATTGAGTCTTCCGAACTTAACAGTAATGGAAAGAATGGTAGAAGACCTAATAGTCGTCGACGGAAAAGTTAAAGGAGTCATTTTAGATGATAATGAACATATAGAATCACGTATAGTAATTCTTACCACGGGAACCTACTTAAAAAGTCAAATACTTAGAGGTTTTAACAAAAAAGAAGAAGGTCCTCACGGCGAAAAAAGGTCTAATCATTTAAGTGACAATTTGAAAAGGTATGGGTTTAAACTACTGAGACTTAAAACCGGAACACCACCTAGAATTGATGCAACAAGTATAGACTATAGTAAAATGAAAAAAGAACCAGGGGACAAAAGTGTATGGTCGTTTAGCTTTGATGAAAAAAGAACATATGATCCCGAAAAGCAAGAATGTTGTTACTTAATATATACTAACGATAAAACACATAAAATTATTAAAGATAATTTAAAATTATCAAGTATGTACGGAGGAATAGTAGAAGGAATTGGTCCTAGGTACTGCCCAAGCATAGAAGATAAAATTGTCAGATTTAGCGACAAAGAAAAACATATATTGTTTTTAGAACCACAAAGCATCGTTCCTACAAGCAAATACTATAATTCTCTATATCTACAAGGATTTTCTACATCTATGCCAGAAAATATTCAGGAAGAAATGGTGCACTCGTTAGAAGGTTTTGAAAACGCAAAAATACTAGAATATGCATACGCAATAGAGTACGATGCAATAGATCCTTTGCAAATAAAAGCGTCTCTTGAATCTAAAATTTTAGAAAATTTATTTACAGCTGGACAAATAAACGGTACTAGTGGTTATGAAGAGGCAGCAGGACAAGGGCTTATCGCAGGAATTAATGCATCTAAAAAGTTGAAACATCAAAGCCCGCTTATTTTAAAAAGAAGCGATGCATACATCGGAGTACTAATCGATGACTTAGTCACAAAAGGTACAATTGAACCATATAGAATGCTCACATCTAGAGCAGAATATAGACTTATTTTGAGGCATGATAATGCTGATTTAAGATTAAGAAACTATGGCTATGAGGCTGGACTAATAAGTGAAAGTCAAAAAACAAGACTTAACGATAAAATTGAAAGAATTAATAAGTTAAAATCTTCACTAAAGAACATTAAATTAAAAAAAGAAGAAATCAGCGATGTCATAGATGTAACTTCGACAATTACATTTTACGATTTAATTAAAAGAAGCGATGTTTCAATAGAAACTATCGATTCCCTTAAAACATATATTCCTGAAAAAGATGAAGATATAATATATGAGGCAATTATCGATATAAAATATTCTGGATATATAGACAAAACAATTAAAGATGTCGAAAGAATGGTTAAATTAGAAGAAAAGAAAATACCATATGACATCGACTATAAAAAAATTAAAAACTTAGCAAGTGAAGCAAGACAAAAGTTAGAAAATATAAGGCCAGAAACAATTGCTCAGGCTTCAAGAATTAGTGGGGTTAATCCTGCTGATATCTCTATATTAGTAATATATTTAAAAAAGGAGTATAGTAAAGATGAGTGAACAAAAATTTGTTGAAGCAGTTAAAGAATTGGGATTTATTCTTACAGAGCAACAAAGAAAATTATTTCAAAAATATGCGTCATATCTTCTTGAATATAATCTACATACTAATTTGACTGCAATTAAAAGTATCGAAGAAGTATATTTAAAACATTTTTATGACTCTATCTTGGCTCTAAAATATTGTCAAATTAGTGGTAAAGTTTTAGATATTGGTTGTGGCGCAGGTTTTCCTGGTGTGCCATTAAAAATACTGATTCCAGAAATAGACCTTTATCTGCTTGATTCTAACGGTAAAAAAACTGAATTTTTAGAAAAATTAAAACACGAATTAAATATTGACTATCATGTAGTTAATTCTAGGGCAGAAAAATATATCGAAGAAAATAGAGAAAAATTTAATTGCGTAGTATCTAGAGCAGTTTCTAATTTACCTGTTTTATCGGAACTCTGTATTCCCTTTGTTGAAGTTGGTGGTACTTTTATTTCTTATAAGGGAAAGTGCGAAGAAGAAGTTAAAAAAAGCGAATATGCAATATCTGTACTTGGCGGTAAAATTAATCGAATAGAAGAAACAACATTATTTGATAGATTAGATGTACGTTCCTTTGTTTTTATCGATAAAATTATGAAAACAGACGCCAAATATCCAAGGCCATTTGAAAAAATATCAAAAAATCCATTGCAAAAGTAAACAAAATAGAGTAATATTTTGTTATAGGTAAAAGAATAAAAAAGAGTAAAGGGGATGTCCCATGAATAATGAAGTTGTACAAGAAATATTTGTTGAAGATATAATACCAAACAGGTTTCAGCCTCGTTTGACTTTTGATGAAAAAGCATTACAAGAACTATCTGACTCAATAAAAGTTCACGGAGTTATACAACCATTAGTTTTAAGAAAAGTAGGAAATAAATACGAAATAATTGCAGGTGAAAGGCGTTATAAAGCATCTTGCATGGCAGGCCTTAAAAAAGTTCCTGCTATTGTTAGAGAATTAAGTGACGATGAGAGCGCCGAGGTTGCACTAATTGAAAATGTCCAAAGAAAGAACTTGACTAGCATTGAAGAGGCACAAAGTTATAAGACTCTATTAGACAGAAGTTATATGACCCAGGAAGAATTGGCACAAAAATTAGGAGTAGCACAATCGACAATAGCAAATAAAATGCGTCTATTAAATTTGTGTGACGAAGTGCAGGATGCACTACTAAATGAAAAAATCAGTGAAAGACATGCAAGAAGTTTGCTTCAATTATCTAATCCTGATGAGCAAAAAAAGATGTTAGAAAGAATTATTAAGGAAAGGCTAACGGTCAAACAGCTGGATAATGAAATTAAAAAAATTAACGAAAATTCTAGTAGTGACGAAGAAAGCGGTGGAACAAACATGAATCCTATCAATAATGAAAACAACATGAGTACTGAAACAAAAAGTTTATTTGGATTTGATTTAAAGCAACCAACTGATTTAGAAACTATGTCTGCAAACCTTATGCCAGAAGAACCTGTTACCCCTCCTGCATTTAACCCATTTGGAACATCTTCTATGCAAACGGAATTATTCAATGTACCATTAAGTTCCGAAAATACCATGTCAGCTGATACAGTTAATCAACCGCTCCCTCAAGAAGAAAATATAGAAACTTTTGATATGTTCGGAGATATTCTAACTAAAGACATGGTGGAAGAAAAAAAAGACAGAGAAAATGCAAACAAAAAAAGTATTGGAGACGAGATAAATAGAATTCGTTCTTCCATAAGAGATATCGAAACTGAAGGATTCGCTGTAGAATTAGAGGAATATGACTTCGAAGATGTGTATCAAATGACAATTAAAATCAAAAAGCAACCATAAATTTATTGGTTGCTATTTTTTTTAGTATCACCAAAAACAGGCTCAGTACCTTTAACAAAATAAAATAGTGCGTTTTTTTTAGTTCCTAATTCTCCAGTGACGGGATTAAGTGGTATGGCTATTACATTTTGAGGAGTCGAATACCAAGTAGTGTCAATATTTTTAAGCGATTCTTCCATTGTATCTGCCCAAATGTTTTTAGTTATTTTAGAGTATCCACTGTCATTTTCTTTAGATTCATCACAGCCAGTCCAAATCATTAATAAAGCTTGTGGATTATATCCAGCAATCCAATGATCGTTTTCAGTTGTACCAGTTTTGATAGAATAATCTTTCGTTAACCGTCCTTTAATAGAAATTGCTGTTGGACTTGTATAGTCAATAAATTGGGGATTATAAGTATTTTTCATCATTTCATTAACTATATATACATAGTTGTAATTTAGTAAGAGTATATCTTTATCTTTTCTTTCATATATTACCTTACCATTAGAATCCTCAACCTTTTCTATTAAATGGATATTTCTATCATAACCACCACTTGCTAAGGTAGTATATGCTTTTGCATAATCAAGCATATTTATTTCAATTGTACCTAAAGCAAGAGACGGAATTGGTTTCAATTCTTTTTTTAGTCCAAATGTTTTCATTGTGTTGACAAGTGCTTCTTCTCCTAAAAATAAATGTGTTTTAACTGCATAAATATTATCTGAATATGCAAGGGCAGCAGCCATAGTTATGCCTTTATTTGCATATATTTCGTTATAATTTGAGGGCGAATATTCTTTATTATCAGTAACGTTAAAAATAGTTTTTTCACTTGTAAATGTACTCGACATCGTAAGTCCATTTGCTAGTGCACTATAGTAAAGAAATGGTTTAATAGTTGAGCCAACTTGTCTAGATGATTTTATCGCTCTATTATATTGGCTTTGACTGTAGTCTTTACCACCAACTAAGGCGTTAACTGCACCGCTAGATGGATCTACATAAAGAGCAGCAACTTGAGTATCATCATCTCTCATATTGTTGAGTATAGCATTTTCTAAATTTGTTTGTATAGTTAAATCCAATGCAGTATATATTTTTAATCCACCAGAATCAATTACAGAATTCGGAATAGTTTTAATTTTTTTAAGTTCGTCTAAAACCGCATCTTGATAGTACATAAGTGTCTGTAAATTGTTTTTTTCTCTTTTTCCATATATTTCAATTTTATTTTTAAATAAAGACTTATACTTATTTTTAGTAATATATTTGTTTTTATACATTGTATATGCGACAACTTTTGCTCGTTTAATTGATCTTTCATAATTAGAGACGGGATTGTAATTGGAAGGATTTTTAGGAATTCCTGCGAGAATACAAGCTTCTTCTAGTGTTAATTCCTTTGAAGATTTATTAAAATAGTAATTTGCAGCGTCTTCAACTCCATAGTTTCCTTGTCCAAAGTTGATTGTATTTAAATATCCTTCAAGTATTTCATCTTTACTATAGTGAACTTCTAACTCTAAAGTTAATAACGCTTCTTCCTTTTTTCTTTTCCAAGTCTTATCAAATGATAAGTATAGATTTTTTACAAATTGTTGACTAATTGTCGATGCACCTTCTAATACTTGTCTTTTTTTGATATTTTTTAAAAAAGCTCTTGCAATTCTTAAGTAATCAAAGCCTTGATGTTTATAGAAATTTTTATCTTCTACGCTTACAATAGCATTAATCATATCAGGATTTATATTCTCTAAATTAATCCATTTTGAAGAAGATGAGCCCTGATAAACTAATTCATTATATTTATCATATATATAATATTTACCTCCAGTTTTAATCGATATTTTAGGAGATAAAAAAGCGTATAAGTAAAACCCCCCTATAATTAATATTACGGTTATGTTAATTAATAATAATATTTTTAATAAAATAACAATCTTTTTCTTTATAAAAATCCCTCTTTTCTCTATTTATTATGGTATAATGTTCTAAATTTTATAAGAGGTGAATAATTATGGAAAAATATTTGTTTACGGTTAAAAATGAAGCAGAAGTTATAATACAAGAAATATTGATGTTGGATAGTAATTTTGAATTCAATATAAATGGCGAGAATTATAAAATTGAATATGATAAAAACAGCCTAACTTTTAATAAAGATTCTCTTGATAGTTTTTTTGTATTAAAATATGAACATAATGTTGGAACTGGAACCATTTTTTTAAAAAATGAAAAGCAAAGCTTGAAAATACCGCTTGAGTATGTTGCCTATAAATATACTAAAAGTGGTTTTAATCTTATATATAAGTTTGCTAGTCAAGAACAATCTCTTCAAATAACATTTGAAAATGTAAAAAATAATTGTTGACAACGTAGTGCTATTATGCAATAATTTGTTACGAGTAAATTAAATGCCCACATTAAAAATATATATGTGGCATATAATAAAAGCGATTTATTTGGAGGGTGCAATGAAAAAGATTGAACTAAATAGCGATGAAATAGAACAAATGAACTACAATGATGTGGCGTTTATTGTTCTAAAAGAAAACGACAAAAAGATGAAAATAATCGATTTGCTAAATGAAGTAGGAAAAGCAATGCAACTAGATGAAGATGAATGTCAAGCTCACATCACAGATTTTTTTGAACTATTAAGTACTGACAAAAGATTCATTATGCTTGATGATGGATATTGGGATTTAAAAATTAAGCATAATAAAGGTATGCAGTTAGATACTGATGACGATGATGAGGAAATAATCTTAGAAGATGAAGAAGATCCGAATGAAGAAAATGATGCTGACGAAAACTATGATGGCACTAAAGCAGATGATGACGATGTTGAAGACGATGATTTATCTGATTTAGTTATAATAGATGATATCGACGAAGAATCAGGATTATAAGGAGTTAATATGGAAGAAAGACTTCGAATAATAAAAGAAAAATATTTAGAGTTAGAAAAAGAACTTAGTAATCCTGAAGTACTAAGTGACTTCCAAAAGTTAAAAGAATTATCTAAACAAAAAAGTGAACTAGAACAGATAGTTACAAAATATAATGAATATGTGAAATGTGGAGAAGATCTTAAAGAACTATATTCTATGAGAAATGATTCAGACATGCAAGATATGATTAGAGAAGAAATAGACTCATTAGAATCAAAGAAAGACTCTTTGCAGCATGAAATTGAAATACTTCTAATACCAAAAGATGAAAATGATGGAAAAAACATAATCATGGAAATTAGAGGAGCAGCTGGTGGGGACGAAGCTAATATCTTTGCAGGAGATTTATTTCGTATGTACTCGTACTACGCAACAAAGCAGGGCTGGAAAATTGATATTATTCATTCCGTAGAAGGTGCTAGTGGAGGTTTCTCTCAGATTGAATGTATAATTAAAGGCGAAAACGTATACTCCAAACTGAAGTATGAAAGCGGTGCTCATAGAGTTCAAAGAATTCCTTCTACAGAAACGCAAGGTAGAGTTCACACGTCGACTGCAACAGTTCTTGTCATGCCTGAAGTTGAAAATGTAAATATAGAAATAAACGAAGCAGATATAAAGATGGATGTTTTTCATTCAAGTGGTGCTGGTGGTCAATCTGTTAATACTAGTAATTCTGCTGTAAGATTAACTCATATACCGACTGGTATCGCGGTAGCATGTCAAACAGAAAGAAGTCAATTAAACAATAGGGAACAAGCACTAAGACTTTTAAAAATTAAAATTAATGATGAAATAATGAGAAAACAAGAACTTGAACAAGGTAATGAGAGAAGAAGTAAGATTGGAACTGGCGACAGATCAGAAAAAATCAGAACATATAATTATCCACAAAATAGGGTTACAGATCACAGAATAAACTATTCGATAATGGACTTAGAAAAAGTAATGAATGGTGGCCTCGATCCTATAATAGAGGCACTTATTACTGAAGATCAAAGATTAAAATTAGAAGGAACTGGTTTAAATGACTAGACCTTCTTTTATTAATGAACTCGACTGGCGTTTTTTGATAGAAAAATATCATGGAACAAAGTTAGAAAGAGTTGTAAAAAAAATAGAAAATAATTATCCAGTCCAATATGCGATTGGAAATGTCGATTTTTTAGATTGCAACTTTATAGTAAATAAGAATGTACTAATACCTCGATTTGAAACAGAATATTTAGTAGATAATCTAAAAAAGTATATAGACAAATATGAGTTTAAATCAACTAGCATATTGGACTTATGTACAGGAAGTGGCTGTATTGGCATTAGTCTTAAAAAAGCATATCCCACTTTTGATGTGTTTTGTGTTGATAAAAGTATTCCTGCACTTCTTGTCGCTCATAAAAACGCAAAAAGAAATGGCCAAAAAGTAAAACTAATAAGGCGGGATATTTTAAAAAATAAAGTTAAAGGTAAATATTCTATTATCGTAAGTAATCCACCTTATTTAACAAATAAAGAATTTGTAACTCCAAATACAAAGTATGAACCAAACATGGCACTATATACAAAAAAAAGCGACATCGAATTTTATACGAGAATATTAGACATGTCTAAAGATATACTTTATCCCAAAAATATAATTGCATTTGAAATCGGTTCAAACCAAGCAAAACGTATTTGTAACTATGCAAAAAAAATATACAAGAATGCAAATATTGTAGTCAGTAAAGACTATAATGATTTAGATAGATTTATTTTTATAATCAATAACTGCGAATAATTATTATAATAATAGCCCATGACAAAAGTGAAAGGGTTATTTTTATGAAAAAAATTATAATATTAGCTGTTCTTGCTATAATAGCTATCAAATATGTCAATAACAATGATTATATCGAAATACCATCTTCATCTATTCGACTTCGCGTAATTGCTGCATCTAACAATCAAAAAGATCAAAAAGATAAAATGATAGTAAAGGATGCTCTAGTTCAAGAATTGGACAAAGAATTAAAAAATGTCGGTAACTATGATTCTGCTGATGCAATTATGAAAGAAAATATAAAGAAAATAGAAGGCGTTATTAAAAAAACAATCGAAGAAAATAAAATTGATGAAAATTTTACGGTTAATTATGGATTAAATTACTTTCCTGAAAAAACTTATAAAGGTATAACATATAAAGCGGGAAATTATCAATCTTTAGTGGTTACACTGCAAGAAGGAAAAGGAGAAAATTGGTGGTGTGCTTTATATCCTCCAATTTGTCAAATTGATGAAAACAAGACAATTAACGACTATAGATTTTTAATAAAAGACTTAATTAGCCAATATAATTAATTGGTGATATTTTGAACTATTTATTTGTATTTTTCCTTGCCATATCTCTTTCGATGGATGCATTTAGTTTTGCTTTATCAATAGGTACTTTTAATATTCAATTAAAAAAATCAATCGTATTAACAACAATTATCGGCCTTTTTCATTTTTTTATGCCCATGCTAGGGTTTTTCTTAGGTAAAGCGTTTAAAGTTTTACTTCACATAAAGTTTAATTATTTAACTGGTGTAATTTTTTTATTTATTGCATTAGAAATGATAAAAGAATTTAAAAAAGAAGAAAAGAACGTTAATTTAAGTATTATTGGTATGTTAGTACTAGCTTTAAGCGTTAGTATAGACAGTTTTGCAGTTGGCTTTACTCTTAAAGAAAATATCTATACTACTTGTTTGTTATTTGCATCTTTCAGTGCTGGTTTTACTTATATTGGTTTACAAATAGGAAAAAGTATCAATAAATATGTTGGTCCATTTTCCAAGATAATCGGCATAACTATAATGTCTTTTTTGGCAGTTTATAGTTTTGTCAAATATTAGTTTTTTTGTTGACTTTGTCTCTTTGTTAGCATATATTTTAATTAGTGATGAATATGAAAAAAATTGTTATTAAAGGTGGTAAGACCTTAAGCGGAGAAATTACAGTTGGTGGTGCTAAAAACAGTGTGGTTGCTTTAATACCTGCAGCAATATTAACAGATGAAGAGGTAACAGTATTAAATGTCCCTCGCATATCTGATACTGAAAATTTAAAAAGAATCATTAAACTTTTAGGCGGAGAAATAGAATTTGGTACAGGAATGTTAAAAATAAACGGGGAAAACGTTAAAAGTGTGCCTATTCCTGAAGAGTTTTCTGATAAGCTACGTGCATCATATTACTTTATGGGAGCACTTTTAGCTCGGTTTAAGCACGTAGAGATGTGTTTTCCGGGAGGATGCAAAATTGGCGCAAGACCAATAGATTTACATATTAAAGCATTTGAGCAGCTAGGAGCGGAAGTAAAAAAAGAGGGAAGCAAATACACATTGGATGCTAAGGATTTGCATGGTGCAAACATCTATTTAGATTTTCCCAGTGTTGGTGCTACCGTAAATACAATGTTAGCAGCATCCCTAGCAAAAGGAATTACGACAATAGAAAACGCTGCAAAAGAACCAGAAATAATTAATGTTGCTTCTCTTTTAAATAATATGGGAGCTAAAGTCAGCGGGGCAGGAACTGATACAATAAAGATTATCGGTGTTGAACATCTACATGGTGCGACGATAGAAACTATTCCAGATCGTATTGTTGCTGGAACCTACATAATGATTGGCGCACTCGCCGGAGATAACTTAAAGATAAGTAATGTCATACCAACACATACGGGCACTCTTTTATCAAAAATTCGCGATATGGGGGTAGACTTGAAAATAGAGGATGATTCTGTAATAGTAAGTAAAGCACAAAAATTAAAACCTGTCGATATTAAAACTCTCGTATACCCAGGATTTGTAACAGATTTAGGCCAGCCCATGTGCACACTTTTAACTCAAGCAGATGGCGAATGTATTTTTGAAGAAACTATTTACGAAAATAGAACAGGGCACTACCCGGAGCTAATTAAAATGGGAGCAAATATTGAATACACAAACAAAAAAGCACATATTTATGGTCCAACGAAGTTAAAGGGCACTACTGTATGTGCATCCGACTTAAGAGCAGGAGCGGCACTTATTATTGCCGGGCTCATAGCAGAAGGTACTACTGTAATAGAAAATATTGAGCATATTCTAAGGGGATATGAAGATATTGTCGAAAAATTAAAGGCCATAGGAGCGGACATTGAATTGATAGATGAATAGAAAACCAAAAGCAAAATAATGTTTGCATTTGATAAAATCTATGATATAATACCTTCGTATTAAATTTCTATGGCACGTATTATGTCATGGCGGAAGGAGATAAGTATGAAGAAGAATTTACATCCTGAATATAAGGAATGCGTTGTTACTTGTGACTGTGGTGCAACATTTAAGACTAAGTCTACAAAAGAAGCTATACACGTTGAAACTTGTAGTGCATGTCATCCTTATTATACTGGTGCCCAAGGTAAGCACAGAAAAACAGGAAATGTTGAAAAATTTAGAAAAAAATACAATCTTAAAGATTCTAGTGAAAACTAGTTTCTTTTTTGTTATAATTAAATTGGTGATGATATGCGCAAATTAAAATATATATTTAAAAGAATAGGAAAGATGAATTTCAAAAATTACTTTAAGGTTATTAATAGCATTCATAAAAAAACTGGAAAGCTTAGGATATATTTATTAATCGATACAATTATTTGTGGATTTAAATATCAGGCAGGTTATATGGACTACCAGTTATTCGAAATGTATAAAATGAATGGGAAAGAAAGAGAAACGGTCTTAACACGCGGAAAAAGTAATGACATTGTTAAAAAATATAATAATAGAGAATATATTAAATATTTTGAAAGTAAAGTCCTATTTAATGAAAGGTTTAAAAAATATTTAAATAGAGATTACATGGTTATTAACGGTTCTAATTATGATGAATTTAAAGATTTCGTTTCTAATAAGGGATACATTATTGTTAAACCTGTAGATGGAACATGTGGAAAAGGTGTAGAAAAGATTAAAGTTGTCAAGAAAAACCTAAAATCAATTTACGAAGAAATACTTAAAAACGGACAGATTTTAGTAGAGGAAGTAGCAATTCAAAATGAAAAATTATCTAAGCTCCATCCTACAAGTATAAATACTGTAAGAATTTATACACTTAATCAGAAAATTGTCGCAGCATTCTTGCGCATAGGTAACAACAATAATGTTGTAGATAATCTAAATCACGAAGGTATTGTTTCGCCGCTAGATATAGATACTGGTGTTATTAACTATCCAGCATATGATAAAACTTATAACACCTATTTTGAACATCCAATTACTCATGAAAAACTAATTGGATTTAAAGTACCGATGTGGGAAAGAGTTAAAAAGCTTTGTATTGATGCATCAAATGAAATTAAGGAAGTAGGATACGTCGGATGGGATGTCTGCGTTGGAGAGACTAAGCCATTTCTAATTGAAGCCAACGATTTTCCAGGACACGATATATTTCAGTTACCAGCGCATAGAGAAGGTAATATTGGAGTTTATCCAAGATTTCAACAAGCTATGAAGGAGGATAATGATGAAAATAGCAATAGCAAGTGACCATAGGGGTGTAAAATATAAGGAAGAAATAATTAGTTATCTTAAAGAAAAAGGTCATGAAATAATTGACTGCAGTCCAATAAATAATCCAACAGATGATTATCCAGACTTTGCTATAAAGACTTGTAAAAAAGTAGTTAATAAAGATGCAGAAATCGGAATACTTATTTGTAGAACGGGTATAGGAATGAGCATTGCAGCAAATAAAGTTAAGGGTATCCGGTGCGCTAAAGTCGATTCAGTTGAAGACGCAATTCTTTGTAGAAATGATAACGGTGCTAATGTAATGACTTTTAACTACACTAAAGACATGTCATTAATAAAAAAAATGATCGACGCATTTATGAGTGCAGAAATCATGAATGATGAACGGCATATAAGAAGAGTAAATAAAATCATGAAATATGAATCAGGAGAATATGATGTATTATAGAATCATTATCTACATGATAGTAGTTCTAAGTACAACATTTGCGGTATCAGGGTTAAATATCAATAAGTATTTTAAACCGAATAGAATTTGGGAAGCACGTATATTCATAGGCTTTTTAATTATAGCGATTTCGCAGATGGTTGTTTCTTTTATAATCGATTTTTTGGAGGCAAGCAAGATATTGTGATAAATAATAAAAAATTATTTCTTTTAGCAGTATCATTAATTCCTTTAGTAGTAATTAGTTTTATTTTAAAAGATAAAACTAATTTTATTTTGAGCAAAAAGGATTCACCTATTATTTACATAAAAACCCTTTATGATGGCGAAGTGTTAGAACTCGAACTAGAAAAATATATTACTGGCGTAGTAGCAGGAGAAATGCCAGCGCTATTTAATGAAGAAGCACTAAAAGCTCAAGCAGTTGCAAGTAGAACATATGCATTGTATAGAAAACAAAATAATAATGGCGTGTATGACTTGACTAGCAACACAACAAATCAAGTTTATTTAGATGAAAAAGCACTAATTGATAAATGGGGATCTAATTATAAAAAATATATGACTAAAATTATGAATGCTGTGAATGAAACAAAAGGAGAAGTATTAACATATGATAATAAATTGATAGATGCACTATACTTTTCCATGAGTTCTGGTAAAACACAAGATGTAAAAAATGTATTTAAGGAGAATTTAGATTATTTAAAAAGTACTGACTCAATTTATGATAATGATAATCTAAACGGATTTAAAGTACTTAAAAAAATATCTATCCAAGAATTTATCTCGTCACTTAAATTAAACTGCACCTATCCCATTGTGGAAAATATAGCTTACAACGAAAACGGATATGTTAGGGAAATATCCATATGTGGCGAAAAATTTGAAGGTAATGAATTTAGAAAAAAATTATATTTGAGAAGTGCAAATTTTAAAATTGAAATAACCGATGAAGTTGAAATAACGACATATGGCTATGGACATGGAGTAGGAATGAGTCAATATGGAGCAAATGGATATGCTAATGCAGGATACAGTTATATAGATATTTTAAAACATTATTATACTGGGGTAGAGATTAAAGATATAAAAAATGTATAAAAATCATTAAATTCGCCCAAAATCATATTAGAGGGTGAAATATATGAAAAAATACAAATTAAAAAGTTGGGTAATAACGGCCGTCTATGCTTTAGCGTTAGGTACAATCGCCGTTAGTACAGTTATGATTGGAAAATACTTATCAATTGGGATTAAAGAAGCTGAGCCAAGTGAGCTTGTGGCAAAAGATATCGTAGATACAAATGAATATGACGACGTAATAAATGTTGTCGAAATAACAAACGAAACGGTAAATCATCCATTTTTACATGATGGAGTAGAAATAGCAAAAGATTACTATGACAAATCTAAAAGTATCGAAGATAGAGAAAAGGGAATATTATTTTATAAAAACACTTACATGCAAAACACTGGTATATTGTATACTGGTAAAGAAAAGTTCGATGTAGTTAGTGTACTAGATGGCACAGTAACAAGCATAACTAAAGATGAAATACTTGGAAATGTTATTGAAATAGCACATACAAATGAATTAATAACAGTGTATCATTGTTTAGAAGAAGTTAATGTAAAAGTAGGCGATAGTGTTAAACAAAACGACGTTATTGGAAAAAGCGGATATGCTGCCATCGATGGTGGATATGATAATGCCTTGTTATTTGAAGTTAATTATAAAGGCGAAATAATAAACCCAGTAGATTTTTATAATATGAAAATATCAGATTTAATGGTGTAATATGAAAAGAGAAAAGATGCTATTATACATCTCTCATAATAAAATATACTTATACTTGGTAAAAAAGAAAAAAGAGATTATTGAGGAAGTTGATACATCTCTTTTTTTTGAAAATGGCGATATTAGAAGTGTTAAAGAATGTATTGAAATACTTAAATCAATTTTTCAAAAAAATAAAATAGTAGGTGGTCTATTAAAACTTGATGTTGACATTTTATATAACAATATAACTACATGTGATATTATGGCGTTGTATAAGATGGTTATAAAACCTTTCGACTGCGGAGAAATTACATTTACAACAATAGAATCCTTATTAAAAAATATTAAGGATTATCCAAAGCTAATTTATTACGATGGAGAAACATTTACATCATTTTATAGTAAGAAAAAAAGTAAAGATATAAAAACTTTCAGCAAGGATTCTATTATTATTGGCACGGATTATATCGACTACATTCATTACGCAGAAAAAAATATACTTTGGAAAAAGTATAAGAGTAAATTTACAAAAGTATAAGATTATGGTAAAATTGTTTTAGGAGATGATTATAGAATGAAAATAACCATTCATGGAGATCACATTAAGGTTACAGAAGCAATTAAGGAGTATGTAGAAGAAAAGATTTCTAAATTAGAAAAATACTTTGACACTACGAGTGATATAGATATAATTGTTAAAATAAGGGTAAAGGGTAACGATCAAATAATAGAAGTTACAATCCCTACTAAATTATTTACAATAAGAGCAGAAGAAAGTCACTCTGACTTATATGCTGCAATAGATTTGGTTCAAAAGAAATTAGAGTCTCAAATTAAAAAGAATAAATCTAAAATATCTAGTAGATACAAAGATAAAAAGGGATACATAATGGTCGACGAAGGAGTGACGGAAGAAGAAGAGCCAAGTCTAATAGTTAGAAGAAAAGAAGTCGAATTTAAACCGATGGATGAAGAAGAAGCAATTCTACAAATGGAAATGGTAAACCACGATTTCTTCGTCTTTAAAAATTCACAAGAAAAATGTACTAGCGTAGTATATAGAAGAAAAGATGGAACATACGGTATTATAAATGCTAGATAAGTTAAAAATAAGAGGTTCTATAGAATCATTATAAAAGCGAAACCAGGGGTAATGTTGCGCGAATATATGCGATTCAACAGAAAATATAATGAAACGCAACCAGTTATAAATATTAAAAAATCTTTTTCAAGTATATGGTAGCAGCTTTTTCATTATTATGTGGTCTTTTATATAGTAGGGGAATTCAAGATATCGAAATTGTCGACTTTATACCTAGACGATACTTACGATTCAAGGGTGCAGAAACAGATGAAGATAGAGATAGAATTCAAATGCATGCCACAGAAAAATTTATAAAAGTTGTTTTGAGGGTAGTGTCAAGTTTAAATGGTATTGATATTTTATCATATCCTGGTGATATTGATTCTTATTTACATATAAGATTGAATGAAAATATTCTTCAAAATAATATTGAATCGCCAAATACGACAAATCAGTATTTAAATATAGGATTAAAATCAGTTGAAATAAGTAAAATCTTATAGGGAAAAGTTTACATTTTCCTTTTATTTTGTTAAAATAATATCCGTGGAGGGTGAAATCAATGAATATAATAAAAAAATTAGTTGATTCAGAATACAAAGAATTACAAAAATTTAGAAAAATAGCAGACGCTATAGATGCACTAGAACCAGAAATTCAAAAACTATCAGATGAAGAACTAGCTGCAAAGACAATAGAATTTAAAGAAGAACTTAAGAATGGTACAACTCTAGATAATCTAATTATACCTGCTTTTGCAGTTGCAAGAGAAGCAGCATTTAGAGTGATCGGAGAAAAACCATACTATGTTCAGTTACTTGGTGGATTAGCAATACACTACGGTAATATTGCAGAAATGAAAACTGGTGAAGGAAAAACATTAACAGAAATATTACCAGCATATTTAAATGCACTAACTGGCGAAGGTGTGCACATTATTACAGTTAACGAGTTCCTAGCTAAGCGTGACTCTGAATGGATGGGACAAATCTTTAAGTTCTTAGGACTAACAGTAGGCCTTAACTTAAGAGAACAAAGTCCTGAAGAAAAACGTGATATGTATAATTGCGATATCTTATATTCTACAAACAATGAAATTGGTTTTGATTATCTAAGAGATAATATGGTTTTAAATAAATCGGATAGAGTACAAAGACCACTTAACTTCGTAATTATCGATGAAGTCGATTCTGTATTAATCGATGAAGCTCGTACACCACTTATCATTAGTGGAGGAAAGATGAATTCTGCTAACCTATATATGGATGCAGACGTCGCAGTCAAGAAGCTAAAAGAAAATGAAGATTATACAGTTGATGAAAAAGTGAAGAGAGTCTCACTTACCGAAAGCGGCAGTGAAAAGGTTCAAGCATCGTTTGGAATTAAAAACCTATATAGCGAAGAAAATACTGCACTAGTTCACCACATCATTCAAGCACTACAAGCAAACTTTGCAATGAAGAAGGATGTCGACTATGTAGTAAGTGACGAAAAGGAAATAGTTATAGTAGACCAATTTACTGGTAGACTTATGCCAGGTCGTCAATTTAGCGAAGGATTACACCAAGCTATAGAAGCTAAAGAAGGCGTAAAAATTAACGAAGAAACAAAGACTATGGCAACAATTACGTTCCAGAATTTATTTAGAATGTATAAAAAAATTGCTGGTATGACTGGTACTGCTAAAACTGAAGAAGAGGAATTTAGAGATATCTACAACATGTATGTTATCAGAATACCTACCAATAAACCTGTAATTAGAACAGACTACACAGACTTGATATTTGCAACAGAAGCAGGGAAGTATAAAGCTATTGTTGAAGAAATTAAGAAGACTCATGAGACGGGTCAGCCAATACTTGTTGGTACTATATCAGTTGAAAATAATGAAAGACTTTCTAAGATGCTAACAAGAGAAGGAATACCACATGAGGTGTTAAATGCTAAGAACCATGCAAGAGAAGCTGAAATTATTGCTAAAGCTGGTCAAAAAGGTGCAGTAACTATCGCAACTAACATGGCTGGTCGTGGTACTGATATTAAACTTGGCGAAGGCGTTGTAGAATTAGGGGGCCTATATGTCATAGGTACTGAAAGACATGAATCACGCCGTATAGATAACCAGTTGCGTGGTCGTGCAGGACGTCAGGGAGATCCAGGTAAGAGCCAATTCTTTGTATCATTTGAAGATGAATTAATGAGAAGATTCGGTACTGATAAAGTTAAAATGATGGTGCAAAGTCTAGGAATGCCTGAAACACAAGCAATACAAAATAAGATGTTATCTAAATCTATAGAAAATGCTCAAAAGAAGGTAGAAGGAAACAACTACGATACTCGTAAGCACTTACTAGACTATGATAATGTAGTAAGTGAACAAAGAACTATAATTTATAGAAAAAGAAATGAACTACTAGACGCTGAGAGCGAAAGAGACATCATTCTAGATACACTTCATAACCATGTTTGTGACGTCGTAGAAAAACACATCGCACCAGAGGGTAAACTAACAAAAAATGACAATAGTGAGATAGTTGAATATGTAAATACAAACTTGTTAAGAAAGACAAAAATTGAAGAAAGTTTAATCGAAGGCAAAAAAGTTGCAGAAGTTGAAGATGCTATATTTGATGCAGTCGTAAACGAATATGATGAGAAGACTAAAGATACACCAAGTGAGATAATAAATGAATTTGAAAGAATTATCTCATTAAGGGTTATCGATGAAGCTTGGATTGAACATATTACAACTATGGATCACTTAAAAGAAGGAATTGGACTAAGAGGATATGCACAAACAAATCCTCTTCAAGCTTACGCTCTAGAGGGATATAATCTATTCCAAGATTTATTAGAAAGTATAGATCAAAATATATCTAACTTCCTACTACGTGCAGAAGTAGTACAAAATTCTGTTGAAAGAAAACAAACAAGAAGAGCAAGTGCAAACGATGGAAAAGATCATGTAAGCGCAGGTCCAAAGAAATCAACTAAAATTGGCAGAAATGATCCGTGTCCATGTGGCAGTGGTAAAAAATATAAGCAATGTTGTGGTAAATAACTCGTAAAGTCCCTTGAATAAAGGGAAAACACGAGTTTTTCTTTTCTTGAAAATTATTCAAAG
>CACYEG010000034.1 GCA_902773365.1 uncultured Erysipelotrichaceae bacterium | reverse complement strand
TGAACGAATTGCAGTTTCACGACCTGGTCCTAAACCTTTTACGCGAACTTCAACTTTTTTCATGCCCTTATCTACAGCATCTTTTGCACAAGCCTCAGCACTCATACCTGCGGCAAAAGGAGTTTTCTTCTTTGATCCTTTATAACCAACTGTACCTGCTGATGCCCAGCTTATAACATTTCCTTCGTTATCTGTAATAGTAACTAAGGTATTATTATAATTTGATTTAATATGTGCTTGTCCTTCAACAACAGTCTTTTTAACTTTTCTTTTTCTTCTATTATAAGCCATTATTTACCTCCTATTTACCTACTTTTTTCTTATTTGCTACTACTTTACCTTTACCCTTACGTGTCTTAGCATTTCTACTAGTTCTTTGCCCACGAACAGGTAAACCTTTTTTATGCCTTACACCTTGATAAGAGTTGATTTCCATTTTATTCTTGATATTCATTTGAACTTCACGACGTAAATCACCTTCTACCATGTGCTTATCGATTTCAGTACGTAGTAGTGCAATTTCTTCGTTTGATAATTCACCAATTTTTTTGTTTTCATCAACTTTTGCATTAAGACAGATTTCCTTTGCAGTTGCTTGTCCAATACCATAGATGTGAGTTAATCCAATATAAGTTTTCTTATTATTTGGTAGTTCAACATTTTTAATACGTGCCATTATTTACCTCCTTATTAACCTTGTCTTTGTTTGTGTTTTGGATTTTCACAAATAACCATAACTCTTCCATGTCTTCTTATTACTTTACATTTGCCACACATTGGCTTAACTGATGGTCTTACTTTCATAATAATTCTCTCCTTACTTTGTATATCTAAAAGTTATCATCCCACGTTTTAAATCATATGGTGACATTGCAACAGTTACTTTATCGCCTGGTAGAATACGAATGAGATTCATTCGCATTTTACCAGAAACATGGGCTTCAATAGTAACTTTATTTTGTAGTTCAACAGTATAAACATCATGATTAACTTTAATGACTACACCATCTATTTTGATTTTAGCTTCTTTAGCCATATTTCACTCTCCTGTTAATATAACGTATCCATCTTTAGTAACTAAAACTGTATGCTCGTAATGAGCACTTGGTAGACCATCCGTTGTAACAATGGTCCAATCATTATTCAGTACTCTTACATTTCTTTTCCCCGATGTTAACATCGGTTCAATTGCAATAACCATACCAGCTTTTAGAGTAATTCCAGTTCCGTATTTTCCATAATTAGGTACATCAGGATCCTCATGTAAATCACGACCTACGCCATGACCAACGAGTTCCCTTACTACACCTAATCCATGCTTTTCAGCATACCCTTGAATTTTAGCGCCAATATTACCTAATTTGGCACCTTCTTTTACTTCTTTAAGTCCCATTCTAAAGCTTGCCTCTGTATGTCGAATTAAATATTCTTTCTGTTTGCTAATATCTCCAACTCCTACAGTTTCTGCAGCATCTGAATGGTACCCTTTGTAAACTACTCCAACATCAATAGATACAATATCACCATTTTTTAGTACACGATTTCCAGGAATACCATGTACTACTTCTTCGTTTACACTAATACAAATGCTACCTGGAAAGCCATCATATCCTTTAAATCCAGGAATACCACCGATACTCAAAATATACTCTTCAGCAAGTCTATCAATTTCTCCAGTTGTAATTCCAGGAACAATTAGTGTTTTTATGTATTCTCTAGTCATGTAATTAAGGTGGCCAGCCTCTTTCATGAGTTCAATTTCTTTATCAGTTTTAATATTAATCATTTTTGGCCACACTTACTACAGATGCAAATGTATCTTCTACATTATTGCTTTCAACACTCACTAACTTACCTAAGTTTTTATAGTAATCTATTAGAGGTGTTGTCTCTTTTAGGTATGTTTCATACCTTAAATTAAACGTTTCTTCATTATCCTCTGGTCTGTGTACAAGTGTAGTGCCACACTTATCACATATACCGTCTACTTTACTTGGTTTAAAAAACTTATTATACGTTGCTTTACATTTTGGACAACTAAGTCTTCCAAGTGTTCTTTTAAGAGATACTTCATACGGAACATCTAAATATATGACTACATCTAATGTCCTATTAATCTCTTTCAATAAGACTTCTAGTTTTTTTGCTTGTTCAATATTTCTTGGAAATCCATCTAAAACAAAAGGCTCATTTTCTTTTATTGTCAGAAGCTTGTCTTTAAGCAAATTTACAACTATCTCATCCGGAACTAAAGCACCAGATAAGATAATTTTTTCAATTTCTTTTCTTAATTCGCTTTCTGGATTCACATTTCTTAATAAATCTCCAGTCGATATGTGCACATATCCATACTTTTCAACAAGTAAATCAGATTGTGTACCCTTACCACCTGCGAGTGGTGCAATAAACAAAACATTTTTCACTAACGTCTTCTCCTTTTTGAAGTAGTGTAATTGCGAGAAGCAATACTACTTTCAAATTGTTTATATGTCTCTAAGCATACTCCACATACAATCAACAAACCAGTTCCACCAATAGTAACTGCTTTATCCATTTCAGAAAAGTTCGTAAACAATATTGGAATAACTGCAAGTATAATTAATGCTAATGTTCCGACAACAGTTAATCTAGATATAGTGTTTTTTAAGAATATGCTAGTATTTTCTCCTGGAGTTATTCCAGGAACATATGCATGATCCTTGTCTAGATTTTCGGCCATTTCATCTGAGTTCATTGCCATTCTGGTATATACATAGCCAAATACATATATAAGTAAAACATAAAGAATTAAACCAGTAACTGAATAATAAGAAATATAATTCTCAACGAAGTTCGTAAAAGACTTCTTATTAATCACTTGCGCTATTAAAGATGGAATACCAATAATGGCACTTGCAAAAATAACTGGCATAACGCTTGCCGAGTTTAATTTAACTGGCAAATATGTTTTTTCTCCACGATACGATGAGGCGGTTCTATTAGAATATTGTATTGGTATTCTTCTTTCTGCTTCACTTACCCAAATTACACCGATTAAAATCACAATATAAGTTAGAGTAAACAATACAAATGCCGAAATACCTGCCAATGTGGAATGACTACCTGACAAAATTAAATCTTTAAATGCAGTGATGAAAGTATTTGGTATACCTTGGACAATACCTGCTAAAATTAACAAGCTTAATCCATTTCCAATACCTTTTTTAGTAATCTCATCGCCTAACCATAATAAGAATGCAGTTCCACCTGTTAGAACTAAAGCACTCTTAAGTACAACCATAGATCCGTATCCTTTAAGGAAAGCATATGAGAAAACAAATCCCTGTAATAGTGCAAATATAATGCCTATATATCTATTTATTTTATTAATTTTCTGTCTACCTGCAGCACCTTCTTCTTTTAACTCACTAAAATATGGTATTATATCCATTTGTAAAAGTTGTGTAAGAATCGATGCTGTTATGTAAGGCATTACTCCTAATGCAAAAATTGAGAAATTCTTTAAGCCACCTCCTGTCATTACATTAAGTAATTCTAGGAAGCCTAAATCTTTAGTAATTTTAACTGCACCTGGAACGACTATATTAGTACCTAACGAAAAAATTGCAAGAGCAAATATCGTGAATAATAGGCGACGTCTTAAGTCTTTATTAGTCGGTCCAAAAAAATCCTTTAGACGTTTTAACATCTAAATCACCTCTGCTTTTCCGCCCTTGCTTTCAATTTTCGTTACTGCACGGCTTGAGAACCTATGTGCTTTAACAGTTAATTTTTTTTCTAATTCGCCGTTTGCTAATACTTTTACACCACTTAACTGCTTTTTAATAATTCCTTTTTCTTTTAATAATTCTGGAGTTATAACATCACCATCATTAAATTTGTTTAAATCAGATAAGTTAATAACAGCATACTTTGTTTCAAATTGCTTATTGTTAAATCCTCTTTTAGGAATTCTTCTATACAATGGGCTTTGTCCACCTTGGAACCATGCTGGGATTGAAGCACCACTTCTAGATTTTTGTCCGTTTTCTCCTCTAGTAGCTGTTTTACCCATTCCGCTACCTGGACCACGTCCAACTCTTTTAGAAGCTTTGAATTCTGGAGTTTTATTTAAATTTTCTAATTTCATATTATAACTCCTCAACTTTCTTTCCACGTAGTTCTGCAATGTGTTCTTTAGTTCTCATAGATTTAAGAGCATTAATTGTTGCTTTAGCTACGTTAACTTTAGTATTTGTTCCTAAACTCTTAGAAACGACATCTTTAACACCAGCTAGTTCTAGAATAATACGAGCAGTACCCCCAGCGATTACACCAGTACCTGGTTTAGCCTTTTTAAGTAGTACGCGAGCTCTTCCACACTTACCTTCGACATCGTGAGATAGTGTTCTACCATCGACGATTGCGATTTTAATGAGGTTTCTTCCAGCAGCTTGTTCTGCTTTTTTAATAGCATCTTGTACTTCGTTAGCCTTACCAGTTCCAAGTCCTATTAAACCTTTTCCGTCACCAACTGCATAAGTTGCAGCAAAACGCATATGTCTACCACCTTTAGTAACCTTAGTTACTCTAGCGATATTGACAACTTGACCATTTAATAGTTTTTCTTTTGGTTGGTTAACTCTTCTTGTATTTTCTTTGCGGTTAGTCTTTTCTACTTTTTGTTCATTATTTTTAATATTTTCTGCCATACTTACCTCCCTAGAATTCCAAGCCGTTCTCTCTAGCAGCTTCTGCTAAAGCTTGTACACGGCCATGATATTCATAACCACCACGGTCAAATACTACGCACTTGATTCCGGCTTTTTTTGCTTTTTCAGCAATATCTTTGCCGACAAGACGAGCACCTTCTATATTTCCGCCGTTAGTTAATTTTAATTCAAGAGAAGAAGAACTAACAAGAGTTGTACCCTTCTCATCGTCAATTATTTGAGCAAAAATTTGGGCATTTGATCTAAATACGTTTAATCTTGGAGCTTCACTTGTTCCACTTATGTTATCTCTAACTCTTGCGTGTCTTCTAATTCTAGCTTTATTATTTGATTCTTTTTTTATCATATATAAATCACCTTACCCTTACTTAGAAGCTTTCTTTCCTTCTTTACGACGAATACGTTCACCTTTATAGTGAATACCTTTACCTTTATAAGGTTCTGGTTCTCTCCATTTACGTATATTAGCCGCAAATTCATTTACTTTTTGCTTATCGATTCCTTTAATAGTTATTTCATTGTTATTAACTTGTTCAACTTTTATATCAGATGGAACATCCACTGCAACTGGATGAGAGAAACCAGCAGTGATATTAACTTTATTACCTTGAACATTAAATCTATAACCTACACCTGTAATTTCTAATCCTTTTTCATAACCAGTGCTTACACCGACAAGCATATTTTCGATATTTGAATTAGTTGTTCCATGTAAACTTTTAGCTTGTTTTGTTTCATTTGCTCTTTTGCAAGTGATTGTTGCATCGTTTACTTCGACACTAATAAGTTTATCGAATTCATAGCTTAGTTCTCCTTTTGGACCTTTAACAGTTATTGTATTATTTTCAACATTAACAGTTACGCCAGCAGGAATAGTTAGTTTTCTATTTCCTATTCTACTCATAAGTATCCATTTCCTTACCAAATATAGGCAAGTACTTCTCCTCCTAAGCCTTTTGCTCTAGCTTCTTTATCAGTCATGATACCAAGTGAAGTCGATATAATTGCTATACCAAGTCCATTTAGCACTCTTGGTAATTCTGAAGCCTTAGCATACACTCTTAGACCTGGCTTACTGATTCTCTTAAGACCAGTTATAACTTTTTCTTTTTTGTTATTAGCATATTTTAATGTTAAAGTTATCTTATTTCCAGCTATATTTTTTTCTACTTTATAATCTTCAATATAACCTTCTTGTTTTAAAATTCGAGAAATTTCTTCAGTCATTTTAGAACCTAATACTTCAACAGTATCATATTTCATTATATTAGCATTACGAATTCTCGTAAGCATATCTGCTATTCTATCTGTCATTGCCTCTAGACTCCTTTCTTACCAACTTGATTTTTTTACGCCTGGAATTTCGCCTTTATTAGCAAGTTCTCTAAAGCAAATACGGCATAATTTATATTTGCGTAATACACCATGAGGTCTACCGCATCTTTCACAGCGGGTATATTCACGAACTTTAAATTTTGGTGTACGTTTGTTTTTTGCAACTAAACTTTTCTTTGCCATAATAACCTACTTTCTAAATGGCATTCCAAAGCCACTCAATAATTTTAATGCTTCGTCGTTTGTCTTAGCAGTAGTTACGAATACAATATCCATTCCTCTTACTTTAACGACATCATCATATACAACCTCAGGGAAGACTAATTGATCTTTAAGCCCTAAAGTATAGTTACCTCTTCCGTCAAATGCTTTAGAAGAAATACCTCTAAAGTCACGAACTGCAGGTAAAACGATTTTAACTAATTTTTCAAGGAAGATATACATATTTTCACCACGTAATGTAACTTTAGTTCCAATAGTATTTCCTTCTCTTATTTTGAATCCGGCGATAGACTTTTTAGCTTTAGTAACAACAGGCTGTTGTCCAGTAATTTGAGCTAATTCTCTAACAGCAGCTTCAATGTATTTATCATCATGTGCTCCGTCGCCTACACCTATATTTACAACGATTTTTTCAAGACGAGGAACTTGCATTTTTGAAGTGTAATGGAATTCATCAGTTAAATCTTTTACTATCTTTTCTTCATATAGTTTCTTAAATTCTGCTTTTCCCATTATTTAGCACTTCCTTTCTTTGCAGCCTTTTTTGTAGTAGTTTCTTCTTTAGTAGCAGTTTTTGCAGTTTTACTAGCAACTTCAAGTTTTACATTAGATGCATCGATTGGTGCTTCAAATGTTACAATACCGCCTGTTTCATTTGTTCTATTTGGTTTCATGTGTTTGTGAACGATGTGAACTCCTTCAACTACAACTCTGTTATCTTTTTTAAGAACACGAGTTACTTTTCCGGTTTTTCCTTTATCAGCACCAGCAATAACTTTAACGTTATCTCCAACTTTTATCTTCATGGCATCCTCCTATAATACTTCAGGTGCTAAAGATACGATTTTAGCGTAGTCTTTATCACGAAGCTCTCTTGCAACTGGTCCTAAAACACGAGTACCGATAGGTGATTTGTCTTCTTTGATTAATACACAAGCATTATCATCAAATTTAATATAAGACCCATCCGCACGTCTTAGTCCTTCTGTAGTTCTTACTATAACTGCTTTTACTACTTTTCCTGCTTTTACTGTTCCATTTGGTAGAGCTTTTTTAACTGTACCAACTACAACATCGCCGATATTTCCATATCTTACTTTACTTCCACCCATAACTCTGATTACCATGATTTCTCTTGCACCAGAGTTATCAGCAACTTTTAATCTAGATTGTTGTTGTACCATAGTAACCTCCTTATAGAATTACAGCTTTTTCGATAACTTCAACTAGTTCATAGTCAACTGTTTTAGCTAGTGGCCTAGTTTGAGCGATTTTAACTGTATCTCCTATTTTTGCTTCATTTTTTTCGTCATGAGCATGGTATTTTTTTGAGTATTTAACTCTTTTACCATACAATGGATGTTTTCTTTGAGTTTCAACTAAAACAGTAATTGTTTTATCCATTTTATCTGAAACTACTTTTCCAATTAATGTTGTCTTTTTAGTTTCACTCATTATTAGTTACCTCCATTTTCTTTTTCTTTAAGAATTGTCTTTAATCTTGCTATTGTCTTTCTCAACTCGTGAATTTTGTGAGTCTCTAAAAGAGTTCCATTAGATTGTTTCATTCTTAAATCGAATAATTCGTTTTTACATTCGATTATCTTGTCAGATAATTCTTGAGTGGTCATCTTTCTCATTTCTTCTAATTTCATTAATTAACACCACTTTCTTTTGTAACGATCTTTGTTGTTACGGATAGTTTATGACTAGCAAGGCGTAAAGCTTCTCTTGCGATTTCCTCTGATACGCCTCCAACTTCAAACATAATCTTTCCTTGTTTAACAACTGCAACGTATTCTTCTACGCCGCCTTTACCTGTACCTTGACGTTGGCCAAGAGGCTTTGCTGTACGTGGCATATCTGGAAATATGTTAATCCAAACTTGTCCGCCACGTTTCATATAACGAGTCATGGCAATACGAGCAGCTTCAATTTGTCTTGCATTAACATAACCACCTTCAGTAGCCATTAATCCAAATTCACCGAAATGTAGCTCGGTATTTCCTTTAGCTTTACCTTCGTAAGACAAGCGATGTGCTTTACGGTGTTTAACTCTCTTTGGCATTAACATGTTCGTCAGCTCCCTTCGCTACATTAGGTTTTTTATCTTTAAAAACTCTTGCTTTCTTTTCTTTATTTGCGCTTTCTTCTTCAAAAGTTGGCACACCAAGTATTTCTCCTTTGTAAATCCATACCTTAACACCAATCTTTCCGTAAGTTGTATCAGCTTCGCTAGTTGCATAATCGACATCAGCTCTTAGAGTATGTAGAGGTACAGTTCCTTCTGTATATCCTTCGCTTCTTGCAATTTCAGCACCAGCAAGACGACCTGAAACTTTAGTTTTGATACCCTTAGCTCCAGCTTTCATAGTATTTCTAATTGCTCTTTTTTGAGCCATTCTAAAGCTTGCTCTATTTTCAATTTGACTTGCAATAGCATCTGCTACTAATTGTGCGTTCAAGTCAGGGTTTTTAATTTCGACAATTTGAATATAAACTTCTTCGCCGATTTCCCTTTTAATTTCTTTACGGAGAACTTCTATTTCTTTTCCCCCTTGACCAATTATTACACCTGGACGAGCAGTATATAATTTGATATTAGTTCTCTTAGCAGTTCTTTCGATTACGATATTTGCAACGGCTGCATCCTTTAATCTCTTAGATAAGAATTTACGTAATTTAATATCGTTAATTAGATTGTCGGCAAAATCGCTTTTACTAGAATACCATTTACTTTTCCAATCTTTGTTGACACCTAGTCTAAAACCATTAGGATTTACTTTTTGTCCCATTATTTTGCCTCCTTTTCTGTTTTTCCATCAGAAACTTTAACTACTATATGACTTGTTCTGTGGTCATGTCTATTAACACGAGAACGTGAACCGAATTTTATTCTTTTAATTGTTTGTCCTGGATTAACAAAGCATTCCGACACAAACAAGTCTTTTTCGTTAAGTCCTAAATTGTTTACAGCATTAGCTGCAGCAGAATT
>CACYEG010000033.1 GCA_902773365.1 uncultured Erysipelotrichaceae bacterium | reverse complement strand
ATTTAGCTACTGTCTGTGCTTTAAGAGAGGGAAAGAATTTGGATGTAGCTTTTAGAGCAATTAAAAAGCTTATAGATGATGGAATGAATATTCACTATGATGTAGTAGGCGATGGATATTATGAAGATATATATAAAAAAGCTGCTAAAGAAGAGGGAGTAAGTGCTTACGTTACATTCTGGGGTAGGAAAAGCAAAGAGGAAATAAGTAAAATATTCGATACCGTTCATGCTCTTATAATAAGTAGCGAACTAGAAAGCTTTGCAATACCTGGTATCGAGGCTATGGCTGCTGGACTTCCAGTAATATCGACCGATTGCAAAGGACCAAGCGAGTATATAGATAGTAAGACAGGCATTATTTGTAAAGTTAACGATTCAGCTGACATGGCAAATGCGATTAAATATGTATACGAAAATTATAAAAAATATGATAAAAAAGAATTGGTTAATCGGGCTTCACAATATGATGAAAGTCACGTAGTCAAAATTGCACAAAATATATATGATGTTGCTTTAAAAAATAGTGGTAAAAAAATAAATTAAATGATAAAATTTCTATAGGAGGATTTATGAAGAAGATAATTGTTAAGGTTATGTGTACACTTATTTGCTCTTTTTTAGTAATAAGTGGTGTACAGGCAAAAGGGGTATTTAAATTTGATAAGGATTTAAACGAGAAGGGGACAGTTGATTCCTCTCGAGTTATAGCAGGTAATAATGTCACTAGTGAAGAAGATGTGGATGGGATTTCTATAATCGCTGCCAATAATGCTAATATTAAAGGAAGCGCTCCATATGCTTTATACGTAGGTAATGTTATAACAATAGAATCGAAAATTGAAAAAGACTTAGTTGTTCTTGGAAATAGTGCAAATATTTCTAGCGACGCAGAAATTAACAGAGATATCTATGCATTTGTAAGTAATATGAAAATTAACGCATCAGGTGCTAGAAACATTCGCTTTGTCGGTGATACTTTAGATATTAGAGGAATTACAATAAATGGTAATGTCTACGCTAATGCAAATGAAGTATTAGTCGATAAAAATACAACTATCGAAGGTAAAATTACATGTTTTGATTATACAGTAATTGAAGGTAAAAATGAAGCTACTATAGGCAAAATTGTTGAAAAAGAGAGTAGCAATATCGAAAAAATATCTTTATGGCAAAGAATATTAAATGCCATTAAAAGTTCTATTTCATTATTTGTAGTTTTGGCAATTCTTATTTCGGTTTTACCAAAATTCAAAACAAAATTGGAAAAAGAACCTTTAAAAGTAGAGGAAAGTTTAAAAACTATAGCAAAAGGATTATTTGTGTTAATCGCAATTCCTATAATTGCTTTATTTACATTATGTACTGGTATATTAGCGCCACTTAGTTTAATTGTTATCTCGCTTTACGCAATAATTTGTTATATATCAAGTGGAATCGCTGCATACATAGTCATAAATAAACTTATTAGTAAATATTCGAAGAATATGAGCCCATACATAAGTCTTTTAATTAGTGTAGTTGTTATTAAGTTAATAGACTTGATTCCATATGTTGGATCATTTATTACAATTCTTTTCCTATTATATGGTGTAGGGTTTATATACCAATTAGTTAAATCAAGAGTTAAAGCGTAAGTAATCTTATGCTTTTTTTGTCTTTTAAATCATATATTTTATGGGTGATTGTTTTGCATATAAGAGATAATATTATCAACTACCTGTATGATAAAAATTATGTTATTTGTTTCTATGATAATAATCTATATATTTATAAATATGGGAATTTAAAAAAATTTTTAGATAACAAAGTCTGTTTCGAAATATCCAATGATTTAGAGATAACTATTAAAGGAATAAATTTGTCTATATCGAAAATAACAAAAGAAGAAGTATTACTTAGTGGTACAATCAATTCTATAGAAAAGAATGAATTCCATGAATAAAGTCGACATACTTATCCTAGATGATTCAAGGCACGTTATTAATTTTTTGTTAAATAGAAAAATTAATATATATAACATTAAAGCCACTTCGAAGGGTAATGTTTATACAATAAGTAACAAAGATATAGAAAAAATACCATTTGATATTAAAATATTAAGCTTTTCAGGAATTAAGCGATATCTATATGGAATTAAAAGATGCAAGTATTTTATAATAGGCATTATTATATCAATAATAGAGATGTTTCTATTATCTCATGTCATATTAGAAATAGATGTACTACATAACGAAAAAGAAATAAGGGACCTTTTATATGAAGAGTTAGAAAATAATGGAATTCATCAATTTATGATTAAAAAAAGTTTTCAAGATATTCAAAATATAAAGACTAAAATAAAAAATAACAATAAGGATAAAATTGAATGGTTAGAAATAATAGATGATGGAATGAAATATACAGTGCGAGTAGAAAAACGAGAAAAAGTTTCAACCAAAAAAGAAAGTAAGTTTTGTGATATAATCAGCACTAAAGATGCAGTAATATTAAATAGCGCCATCTATAGAGGACAAGCAAATGTAGATATAAACGATTTTGTTAAAAAGGGTAGTACACTAATAAATGGAGAGATAAAATTTAACGAAGAAACAAAAGCATATACCTGCGCTGAGGGAGAGATATTTGGAAACACTTGGTATACTGTCAATATAAAAATACCAAGCTTACATACTATAAAAAGATATACTGACAATAAAAAAGTAAATTTTTCTATAGGATATAAAGATAATGAAAAAACTATATTTAAAAGCCATTTTAAAAAGTATGACATCATTAAGAGAAAATTAATAAAAATTGGTGAATTCAAAATTTATAAAGTTTTAGAGCAGGAATATGTAGAAGCAACCCAAAATTATACAAGCGAAGAACTTACGAAAGTTGCATTAAAACAAGCCAGAAAAAAGATAAAAGAAAAAATAGGAGATAAAGGAACTATAATTTTTGAAAAAGTTTTGCAAAGTGTCGAGTATGATAGTATAATTGTTATGGATATTTTTTATTCTATTAAAGAGCCTATCGGCGAACGGGTAGAAAGAGAAATACCACTCGAAAGGATGCAAGAAAATGGAACTTCCTAAAGAATTTTTTACCATAATAGATGGTATTTGGCCTATGTTAGTTATATTCATGGTTATAGTAACAACCATTAGAATTATGTATATCTTAGAAAAAAAAGAAAAATTCGTTCTATATAAAGAGTTTTTTACACTTTTATTTCAAATATATATTTTACTTTTATTTGGAATGGTAACTAATACAGATGTACAAAGTGTCGGTAACAACTTTATGCCTTTTAGAGAAATATTAAGATATACTTGGGGAAGTAAACATTTTATGTGGAATATCATAGGTAACATATTGATATTTATACCATTTGGCTTCATTATAAGTCTAGTACTAGATTCTAAAAAGGTTAGTAAACCACTGATTGCGACTTTTATATCAAGTTTAACTATTGAGTTAGTACAATTATTCATTGGTAGAAGCTTCGATATCGATGATATTATTTTAAACTGTGTTGGTGGAATATGCGGCTATTTTCTGTATATTGGGTTATCTGCAATCAAACATCACTTACCATCATTTTTACAAAAAGATATAGTCTATAATATATTGACTATAATAATTATAATTCTTATAATACTTTCGATATTTAATTTATGGGAGGTAATTCCACTATGAAATTGTATAGTATTATAGATGAATATGGTTATAAAGATTATTCTTATTTAGATAGTCTTCTAGAATTAGCAATTAAAAAATTAAAAATAGATGGTGCTTTTTCTATAACGTTTATCGACGATGAAAAAATGCATGAAATGAATTTAAAATATAGAGGAATAGATCGTACAACAGATGTATTATCATTTGCATTAAATGATGGAGAGACCATTTTAGAAGAAGTTAATTTACTTGGAGATATATTTATATCTATTCCTAAAATGAAAAGTCAAGCAGCAGAGTATAAACATAGTGAAAAAAGAGAACTATCGTTTCTTGTGATACATGGTTTACTACATCTTTTAGGATATGACCACCAGGATAAGAAAAGTGAAGAAGAAATGTTCGGACTACAGAAAGAGGTATTAAAAGATGCAAACATTGAGAAATAAAAGCAAATATAAAGGAATTACGCATTTTATCTACAGCACAAAATATTCATTTGAAGGTATCATTTACGGTTATAAAAATGAAATGAGTTTACAATTGCATGGCATACTATCGATATTGGCAATAATTTTGGGAATAGTATTTAAAATCTCCCTATCTGAATGGAGCATACTACTAATTGCCTTGGGTGCCATACTTTCAATTGAGTTACTTAACACTGCGATTGAAGCAGTTGTAGATATGGTTACACTTGAATTCAATCCTCTAGCTAAAATTGCTAAAGACTGTGGAAGTGGTGCGACTTATGTAGCAACAATAATAGCAATAATAATAAGTGGAGTAATATTTATTCCAAAGGTTATTGAGCTAATAAAATAACATACTCTTTTTTGAGTATTTTTTTTATAAAAAAATACTCAAAAAATCAATTTTTAGTTTACTTTTTATATTCGTTTAATTATAATAAAAACCACTAACGAGGTGATGGCATTTTGAAAAATAATAGATTAATTCTTATACTTCAGAACCTCGTTTTATTTCCTAATGAGGAAGTAAGGTTAGAACTTAAAAACGAATTATCAAAAAAAATTGTTGATGAAGCAATAAGTGGATATAATAGTGAACTTTTGATAGTTAGTCCTAAAGACGAGCTTGAAATAAGGCCATCTATTAAAGATTTGCCACGAGTAGCTACATATGCTAAAATAAAAAGCAAAATTTTATTGCCTAATGATAATGTACGTATTAATATTAGGGGAATCAAAAGGACTGAAGTATTAAAATACCACAATGCCGGTGATTTTATAGAAGCAGAATTTGCATCTATCAGTAGTCATATATACAATCTAGATGAAGAAAAACTATATATTAAAAAACTTCAAAAAGTAGTCAAAAAATATGTATCACTTTCTCCTACAGTTTCAAATACAATTTTAGATTTAATAAAAAATCCTTCGAGTTTGGGGAAAATGTGCGATATTATATCGGCAACTATTTTATCTACATATAAGGAAAGATGGATACTCTTAGTCGAAGATGATTATTTTGAACGAGCTAAAAAACTGATTCAGATAATCAACAGTGAAATAAGTGATTTAGAGCTTGATCAACAATTAGATGAAGAAATAAGATCCAATTTTGAATCTAATGAAAAAGAAATATTAATTAAAGAAAAAATCAATGTACTTTCTAAACAACTAAGTGGCAAAGATCGCTTAACAGAGTGTGAACAATATAAACAAAAAATAAATTCTTTAAAAATCGATAGTAGAATTAAGGGTGACATGCTAATTGAAGTAGACAGATTGCTTTCCACGGTCGATAGTTCACCTGAATATGGAATAGTTAAAGCTCATTTAGACTTCATTGTAAGCTTGCCTTGGAATAAAAAGACAATCGATAATAAGAATATTGAAGAAATAGATAAAAGCTTAAATGAAACTCATTATGGATTAGAAAAAGCAAAAGATAGAATAGAAGAATATTTAATTTTGAAATCCCAGAAAAGAAAAGTGGCTAGCCCGGTTTTGTGTTTAGTTGGTCCTCCAGGAACAGGTAAAACGACATTTGCAAGAGAACTTGCCAAATCTATTGGTAGAGAATTTATTAAAATTAGTGTTGGTGGCTTGAGTGATTCTGGAGAGCTTATCGGTCATAGAAGAACTTATATTGGTGCTGCTCCTGGTAAAATAATAGAGGGCATTAAAAAATCCGGTGTAAATAATCCTATAATTCTAATAGATGAAGTAGATAAAATGATCAAAGACTATCGTGGCGATCCGGCTAGTGTATTACTCGATATATTAGATCCCAACCAAAATAGAGAGTTTATTGATAACTATGTTGCAGAGCCATTTGATTTAAGTAATGTTCTATTCATTTTAACTGCAAATGAAAAAACTGGAATACCTTTGCCTCTTTTAGATAGGCTTGAACTTATCGATGTACATAGTTATACTCTTTTTGACAAGTTAGAGATTGCAAAAAATTATACTTTGCCAAGACTTGGTAAAGAGTACGATTTTGACTATAAGATGATTTCCATTACAGATAAAGCTATTATAAAAATAATAGAGTGTTATACAAAAGAGCCGGGTGTTAGAGATTTAGAAAGACATATTTGTTCAATAGTTAGAAAAATTCTCATAAAAAATACTTTTAAAACTACGACGATAAATGATAAAGATATCGTGAAATATCTTGGAATTCCAAAATACTCGACATCTTTCTATGATTATCATAAAAGTGGAATAGTAAATGTACCTGCAGTTGGCGAATACGGTGGTTGTGTTTTAAATATCGAAAGCGTTATATATGATGGTCCTAATCAAGTATTATCTACTGGTTCTTTAGGGGAAGTGATGAAGGAAAGTATCATAATAGCTGACAGCTACATTAAAGCAAATGCAAAAACTTTTAAATTGGATATCAAGAAATTGTCTGGAACAATTCACATACACGCTCTCGATGGAGCAACAAAAAAAGAAGGACCAAGTGCAGGACTTGCAATAGTTGTTGCGCTACTTAGCACTTTAACTAATAAAGTGATTTCACAAGAACTCGCCTTTACTGGTGAGATAAGTCTCGAAGGAAAAATCCTTCCTGTCGGCGGAATAAAAGAAAAGATAATAAGCTCATATAATGCCGGAATAAAAATGATCTTTATTCCCAAAGATAACGAACAGGATTTAATCGATATTCCTAAGAAAGTGCTAAATGTTATCGATGTGGTATGTGTTTCTAACTTTACAGAAGTTTACAAAGAAGTGTTTAATTGATTTGTGTCCTTGTCCAAAAAAATATATACTATAGACAAGGTGATGTTGTATGGCAAAAAAAAAGAAGGAAAATAATAAAAAGGGGTATAAAAGAGCAGTCTTATTGTTCTTTTTTATAACACTCGTTTCACTATTTATATTTGTCTATAAAATATACAAAATGGATATACTTAAAAAGGAATACTTTATGATATTGTGTATAACTTGTGTAGTAGTAGCATTAGTTATCTTTCTACTTGCATTAAAAAGTAAAAAAGGATTTACTCGATTTATTGCGTTTTTTATACTAATAGTGCTGAATATTATACCAATATATTTTTTATACAACATTAATCTTACAGAATCGTTAATTACGAGCGCATCTAATGCAATTACAAAAAGGGAAATATATAATGTCTATGTACTAAAAGAATCGCCAATTAGAAAAGTATCAGATTTAAAAGATAAAAAAATTGGAATATTCAACAATAACAGTAAAACTTTAATTAAGGCTGTAGCTGGACTTAAAAAAGAGGTTAAAGGTGCCTTAAAAAAAGAAACCTATTATGATGAAATCGATACAATATTAAATTCAGGAATTTCTAAAGAAGAAGATGCAATATTTATTACAAGTACTCTAGAAAATATATTAAATGAACAGTATTATGAAATGATTCAAAAATATAAAGTAATTAAAACCATCGAAGTTAGCGAAGTAGAGAAAGTTAAAAAAACTACTACTGACATTACAAAAGATTCATTCGTCATGTATATAAGCGGAATAGATACATATGGTAACATTGGAACGGTAAGTAGAAGTGATGTAAATATACTCATAGCGGTTAATCCAAAAACTAATAAAATTTTATTAGTTAATACACCGCGAGATTATTATGTAAAACTTCATTCTAAGGGAGCTTACGACAAGCTTACCCATGCAGGAATTTATGGAATTGAAGAGTCAGTTAATACATTAGAAGATCTATATGACATAAAAATTGCTTACTATATTAAAGTTAATTTTTCTTCTTTAATAAAATTAATCGACGCTATTGGAGGTGTTGAAGTAGATAGTAAGTATGCGTTTTCTTATGACGGATATACTTTTAGAAAAGGTAAAAATAAGCTATATGGTAAAGCTGCACTAGCTTTTTCTAGATTTAGAAAAGGATTGCCTGAAGGAGATATATCTAGAGGAGAAAATCAAGAAGCTGTTATAAAAGCAATTATCGATAAAATCACATCACCTAGTATTATTACTAACTATTCTTCTATTATTGGCTCATTAGAGAAGTCTTTTGTAACAAATATAAGTACTGAAGATATTTATAAATTAGCCAAATATCAAATGAATAATACAGTTAATTGGGAAGTAACTAATGCGAATGCACTAGGGTATGATTCATTTGATGTAACATATTCAACTGGCAGAACAAAATTATATGTTATGAAACAGAATGACTCTTCAATATTGAGTGTTAAAACAAGTTTAAAAAGTTTACTAGAATAAGGCATGGCGACATGCTTTTATTATTGCTAATTTTATGGTAGAATGTAAGTAGGTGAGCAAGATGAAAGACACTAGAATAGTTTTTATGGGAACTAGCGATTTTGCTAAAGAAATACTAAATAACTTATTAGTAAACAATTTTAACGTAGTACTTGTAGTCAGTCAGCCAGATAGTATAGTTGGCAGAAAAAAAATATTGACGCCGAGCCCAGTAAAAACTTTTGCACTTAATAACAATCTAGAAGTATTTACACCAGATAATATAAAAAAGGACATGGATGCCATCAAAAAATCAAAACCTGACATTATTATCACTTGTGCATATGGCCAAATTATACCGAAAGAGCTTTTGGATTTGCCTTCTTTAGGATGCATCAATGTTCATGCATCTCTTCTACCAAAACTAAGAGGAGGCGCACCAATTCACAGAGCAATTATGGAGGGACATAAAAAAACGGGCATTACTATCATGTATATGGATGAACACATGGATACAGGCGATATAATAGAGAAAAGTGAAGTTGAAATATCATTAGACGATGATTTGGAAAGCTTATCTAAGAAGTTGGTCTTATCTGCAAACAATTTACTACTTGATATACTTCCAAAAATCATTTCTGGTTCTTCTTCAAGAACTAAGCAAAACGATAATGATGCAACATATGCTAAAATTATTACTAAAGATGACGAATTCATCGACTTTAATCGAACTTCTCAAGAGATATATAATCAAATACGGGCATTAAACCCTAATCCTGGTGCTTATTTTTTATTGAATAAGGAAGTCGTAAAAGTATATAGATCATCGATTGGTAATAAGAAAAGTACTCCAGGTATGATTAGTGCTACATATAAAGATGGTATCGGAATAGGAACTAGTGATGGTGAAATCATTATAAAAACTATTAAATTATCTGGAAAAAATAAAGTCGAAGTTAAGGATTACTTAAATGGAGTAAAAAAAGAGAAACTTATAGGAGTGATGTGTAATGAAAAATAAATTACAAGAAATAATGAAAACTGAAAAAGGGCCGACTAAAATAAAATTATCACTTTATTTTGCTTTTCTTATTTTTACAGTGTCATTTTTAGCACTCTCTGGAAGTTTTACAAATAATAATGAAGTTATTAAAAATACCGAAACTAATGAAAAAAATATGACACAAAGTATTTCTTTTCTTGATAAACAAGAAAAACTTTTAAAAGCAAATCATTCATATAAATATACAATTAGTGGTAATGGTAGTGTAATCTTTGATGGTAAAATAATAGATGGCATTGATACCGGTTATAGAGAAAATAATGATGAAATAATCAAATATAAAATTGTCGAAGATAAAGTTTTTAAAGTTACTAAAGATAAAGAAGAAGAATATGATGACTTGTATCAAAACATCGAAAAAAAGAATTTGATGTTTAAAGATCTTTTTGCTACATTTAATTCGTCTTCTGCGATAATAAATCGTCAAGAAAATAATACGATATACACATATAACATTGATGGAACTTCATATATAATCTACACTGATGCAGAAAGCATTTTTAAAATAGAAATTACATCTGGTGAATACTCATATGTTTATGAATTTAATTATTAGGAGGTTTTATGAAAAATAAATTAAAAAACAATGATTATGTTAAATTAGGATTCACACTTTTTATATCACTCGCTTCTTGTATAGTCTTATATTTCATTTTATTGCGTTTACATATTATAACAAACATTATAGTGAGTATATTTAGAGCACTTTCTCCTATACTACTTGGCATATTATTCGCATATTTATTAAATCCTTTATTAAAAGTATTTGAAAAAATTATATCAAAAAAAATAACCCCTAAGATATTTAGAGATGATAAAAGACATCAGAAGTTTAATAGAATTGTTTCCCTTTTAATAACATATCTAATTGTTGCAACAATTATATTCCTTTTCATTTTGTTTATAGTTCCAAATCTTCTAGATAGTCTACAAGTAATGATAAATAATATACCAACATATATAAATAATATTTATGATTATTTAAAAAATGTACTTAGAAATAATCCGGAATTATCTACTAGCATAGAAAAAATAAACATGAACATTACAGAGTATATAACAAATATAATGGTACCTTCTGCTGATAGTGTTGTTACCAATATAGCAAACAGTGTAACGAGTTTTGTTAGCGGAGTAGTAAACGTTGCAATCGGTTTAGTAGTATCAATTTATGTTTTATTCGACAAAGAAAACTTTATTAAGGGCGCCAAAAAAACAATAGCGACTATTTTACCTGATAAAGCATATAATTCATTTATGAATTCCCTAACTTTTACCGACAAGATTTTTGGTGGATTTATGACTGCCAAAATCATTGATTCGTTTATTATAGGACTAATTACATTTATTGTCATGGCTATTTTTAACGTTCCATATGCATTAATTATTTCTATTATTGTTGGAGTTACAAATATAATTCCTTATTTTGGTCCGATAATTGGTGCTGCACCATGTGCACTATTATTGCTTATGATAGATCCAGCTAAAGCATTAACATTCATTATTCTTGTATTCTTAATTCAACAATTCGATGGAAATATATTAGGTCCTAAAATGATTGGCAACAAGACAGGATTAAAAAGCTTTTGGGTATTATTTTCCATACTGTTGTTTGGAAAACTATTCGGTTTTGTCGGTATGATTTTTGGTGTACCAATATTTGCAATAATATATTCTATAATAAAAAATCATATTGATAAAAAACTTGAACAAAAAAAAGCTCAATGATATAATCTATTTAAGATAGAGGTGGCATATGATAACTAAGTATACGTATTATTTAGATTTCACTACTTCAGAATTATTAGCAGCGAAGGAAATTTTAAAGAAGATGCCTGTAGTGTTTAATAATGTGTACTTTTGTAAAAAATATGCAAACGCACTATGGAGTGGTGAAAAGGAAGAACACTTCAAAGACATCGTATTGATTTGTAAAAAGGAAGTAATCTCGAATATTAGACAAATTATTCGGAGTAATTTTTTGTATATTCAGGGGTGGGATTCTTTAAAATATAATTGGAATGAAGACTATGGTTTCAGTTTCATTGCTGGAAATATCAAGTTCACAATCATGCCGTTTATAGAAACAGAAAGTGGCTACATAATCAAAAGTTACGATACAGAAAGCACTTATTGTTCTACTACTACACTGAATGTCAATAAACAATTTTTCCTCGATTCATCGATGAACGAAAACGGCGAATTTGTACGTACTTGCGAATTTGATATAGAGGATATCAACAAGGATAATACAGAAAAAAAACTTCCACCTAAAAAGGAAGCTCCTAAAGTTGCAATATATGAAGATAACAAAGGACATGTACTTGCAAATGCAAATTATGTCATCAGTATAATCGTGATATTAGTTGTATTGCTATGGTTTTTTCTTATATTCTCTAATTATCTAAGATAAGGCGACATCTAGTATCATCATTATAATAAAACCCAATATAGTAAATAAGGCCATTAGGTCTTTTCTTTTGTTTGCTTGACTTTCTGGTATTAATTCTTCTACTACGACATAGATCATAGCACCAGCGGCAAAAGACAGCATAAATGGTAAAATAGATTGTACCTTAAGTACTAAAAGAGCTCCTAATACACCTGCGATAGGCTCTACTATTCCGCTAATTTGCCCCAAAAAGAATGCTTTAAAGGGCCTCATACCATCTCTTCTAAACGGAAGAGATAAAGCACTTCCTTCAGGAAAATTTTGTATACCTATACCGAGGGCTAATAGGCAAGCACTTACTAAAGTTGTATTGTTATAAGGAATTGAACCAAAAGCAAGACCGACAACTAAACCTTCTGGTATGTTATGAATAGTAATTGAGAACATTAGCATAAAGGTTCGCTTTTTTTTGGAAGCATCAGGATATTTATCTAAAAAATTCGAAGATATTTTATCAGTTAAAAATAGTAATACTCCTCCACAAGCGAATCCAATCGATACTATAATCCAAGGCGTAAGCCCTAAAGTATTTGCACTTTCTATTGCAGGCGATAAAAGACTAAAAAAGCTTGCAGCAATCATTACTCCACTTGCAATGCCGAGCATCCCGTCCATTATATTGCGATTAACATTCTTAAAAGGAAATACTAATGCACTTCCAAGGACAGTGAACAAATATGTCACTATCGTAGCAATTAATGCTTGAATTACAGGGTTTAAATGTATAAAAAAATTTACCATGTGTTTCACCTAATAATATTCTATTGGTAGTAACACTCAACGCATAGGTAAATGTCCTAACTATTGTTTTTTAATACTTCGTTTGCTACTAAAGAATAAGATCGGAGTAGAGGACCAGCGCCCAATTTTGTTCCACCAAAATAACGAACAATGGCAATTAAGTATCCTTCACATTTGTTTCTATCTAACGCTTTTAAAATGGGCATACCTGCAGTATTTGAAGGCTCCTTATCATCAGTCTTTCCTGCAGTGTTTTTAAATCTATACGCGTACGGTATATGTCTTGCTTTTTTATTATCTATCCATAGCTTATTTATAATATTTTTAACTTCACTTTCGTTTTCTATTTTATATAAGTATCCAATAAACTTTGATTTTTTAACTTCATATGTATATGTATTAACAAGTTCCATAAAATCACCTATACAAATTATATCTTATTTTTGCCTAATATTGTAGTATAATATCAGATGAAGGAGGAAAGATATGTTTAAAAATGAACTTGGAGTAGTGCCACATTTACCCGGCAGCTACCAAATGTATAATGCCAGCGATATAGTCATATATGTCGGAAAGGCGAAAGATTTAAAAAATAGACTTTCTTCCTATTTTACAGGACGCGTAACTGGTAAAACTAAAAAAATGGTCAGTGAAGTAGCGTATTTTAAATACATTGTAACTTCTACTGAGAATGAAGCGTTCATATTAGAATTAAACTTAATAAAAAAGTATGATCCAAAATATAATATCCTTTTAAAAGATGACAAGAGTTATCCATACATAGAATATATCAAATCACCATATCCAAAACTTCGAATTATTAGGTATCTAAATGTTAAAAAGATGAAGGATAGGCTTTTGTTTGGGCCGTTTCCAAATCAGTACGCTGCAAGAAGAATAGTCAATTTATTAAACAGACTATATCCACTAAAAAAGTGCGAAACTACACCAAAGGAAGTCTGTTTATACTATCATATTGGCGAATGCTTGGGTTACTGTGTAAAAAAGCCCGATAATAATGAAATCGAACAAATGGAAAGCGAAATATTGTCGTTTTTACGAGGAAACGATACTATAATTAAACAAAAAATTGTCGATAAAATTTCCTATCATAGCGAGAAGATGAATTACGAAGTAGCTAAAGAATTAAAAGATGAATTAGACTATATCACAAAAGTATTGGATAGACAAAAAGTCGAATTACATGATTTAGTAAATAGAGATATAATTAATTTCTATGTAGAGAATGGATATATAAGTGTTGTAATATTCTTTATTCGGCATGGTAAACTTTTAGGAAGTAAAAACGAGATATTTGCAATAGTAGATAATTATATTGAAGATTTAGAAAATTTTATAGGATTATACTATTCAAAAAATGAAATACCTCACGAATTAATAGTAAATAACAGCTTAAATATAGAGGCTCTTAGCAATCTACTAAATATTAAGGTTACGTCGAGTATAAAGGGTGATAAGAAAAAGCTTTTGGATTTAGCATGTAAAAATGCCGAAATAGCTCTTAAAAATGAAATAGAATTAATTAAAAGAGATGAATCGAGAACAGTTTTAGCAAATGAAGCTTTAAGAGAATTATTAGGACTTAAAAAACTTTACAGAATTGATTTATTCGATAACGCTCATCTTTTTGGAGAATACACTGTTAGTGGCATGGTAGTATTTAAAGATGGGGTTCCTTCTAAAAGCGATTATAGAAAATTCAAAATTAGCATTGACCAAAATGATGACTACTCATCTATGAAAGAGGTCTTATATAGAAGATATTATCGTATGCTTATGGAACACCAAGAAAAGCCGTATTTGATAATCATCGATGGTGGAGAATTGCAATTAAATGCTGCAAAAGAAATATTAGATAGCTTAAATTTAAAAATTAAATTAATTGGTCTTAAGAAGAATGATAAGCACAAAACCAGTGACTTGGTTGATGAAAAAATGAATACTGTAGAGCTTGATAGGACTAGCGATGTGTTTCATTATCTTACGCGCATGCAAGATGAAGTACACAGATTTACAATATCGTACCATAGGCAAATTAGGTCTAAGGGAAGCCTCTCAAGTGTTTTAGATAATGTTGAAGGACTTGGGGAAAAAAGGAAAAAGGCACTGATAAAAAAATTTGGCAGCTTAAAAAATATTAGTGGTGCAACAATTGATGATCTTAAAGAAGTTATACCAGAGTCTATTGCTATAAGTTTGAAAAAATATTTAATTAATTATAATTCTAATAAACAATAACTCTTTACAAAAAAGGGTTATTTTGCTAGAATGTTAGTAGAATAAAAGGGTGTGTTAATATGATGAGAATAAAATACGAGGCAAGTGACTATGAAAGAATAGACAGCGTAAAGACACTAGTTGATTCAGTTGCCACTTTATTCGATAAATTTTACAATGATTTTAACGATAGATATGAACCTCTTCAAAAAGCAGAAAAGGATATTGACGATAAAAAGAAGGAAATAGAATCGTATTCATCAACAATACGTGATTGCGATTTGAAGATAGATGAGCTAGGGCGTCTTAGAGATAAAACGAAAGGCGATATCGAAGAATTATCTTTAAAGAAAAAAGATATTTCATATACTGACAGTGAAGTACAAAGAATGGAAGAAGAAGATATCGATGGTGAGATTTCTAGCAAGACAGAAAAAATTGCTAAGATAGAGACAAAACTATTAAACACACAGGAAAAACGCGAAATTAACAAATTTAATAAAGAAGACGCTGAAAAAGAACTAAATGAGCTAATAATATTCAAGGATCATCAAGAAGCATATATAAAGAAGACCGAAGATTTATTAGATTTAATAACAGCTACTAAAGAAAAATTTGAAGAAGATATCGCAAAAATATTAGAAGATGAAAGTGATACATCAGTAGAAGAACCAGTTATTTCAGAAGAAGAAAATACTGATTATCCTAAAATAGATTTTGACTTAAAGGAAATAGAATTAGATTACGATACTAAAGATGATTTAGAAGAAGTAGAATTGCCAAGTGAAAAAGTAAATGAAGTAAGCGAAGAGGTTGAACCGCTTAAAGAAGAAGCTAGTGGTATAGAAGTATCTCATGTTACTGAAGAAGCAGTTGAAGATAACATTTCTAGTGAAACGCTACAAAACGACGAAAAAAAAGAATTAGAAGAATCACCATTAAAAAAAATATTCGAAAGTAACGGAATAAAATATGAAGACTTTAGCGATGAAACAAGAGCTTCTTTTGAACAAAACACCGAACGAGTAAAAGAAAACATTGAGGTATTAAAAAAACATGAGCTTCCATTAGAGTTAACTTTAAACCAAAGTGAAATATATTACAAAAAGGATGCTAAGGAGCTAGATGAGTTAATCAAGATCATTACGACAGATGAAGAAGGAAATGGTATGGGATTTACTATTGACTTTATCTACTATATCTTGGACGAGCTTGCAGCTGTTGATATTGATAAACTCATAAATGTTTATAATAACGAATTTATGAAAGTAGATGCAAAAAGCGGACTAATCGAATTATTGAAAAAGACAGACAATGAAATTGGCTCATTTGAAAATAACAAAAATGCCAACAAAGAAGTTTTAACTGAATTGGGAGTTACAACAGTTTCTGAAATAGAAAAGACTTATCCGGAATTTCTTGCATTAGATAATCCACTATTCTTAAATGCCTTAAATTTGTTTGATAAAGAAGACTTAGTAGAAAAATTGAATAGAGAAATTAAAATCATACCAAAGATTTTAGCATACTGGAGAAAAAATTAGTGTTCTCTAGTTTTTTTATGGTTGATTAGAGAAATTTGTTTTACATTGTAGACTATTTATAGTATAATTAGCTTAATTATAAAAGTGGAGTGTTTGATATGAGAAAAATAGTTTCGAGTATTGATATTGGCTGTGATACAATTAAATTAGTAATTGGGGAGTTCATTGAAGGTAAACTTCACATTTTAAGTGCAAATAAAGTTAATTCTTCCGGAATAGAAAACGGAAAAGTAACCGATATAGAAAAGTTAAGTGGTGCGATTAAATCAGCTGTTAGTGCGGCTTCTTGTACTATAGGCATAGATATTAAAAAGTCTATACTTGGTGTCAATATGCAAAACGCAAAGCTAATTAAAGCTACAGGATTAATTGACATAAGAAACGACGAATATATTATTAACGGAACTGATATAGAAGAAGTTATTAAAAAAAGTGCATCAGGTCTAATCGATGAAGGTTTTGTATTATTGGGAGTAATTCCAATTAGATTTATTTTAGACGATGAAAGAGTCACAAAAGATCCAAAAGGAATGAAAAGTACTCATCTTGGTGTACAATCCATTGTTATTACAACCCCAAAAGATTATATTTCTTCAATAATGAAAGCTGCTTCTGATAGTGGTTTAAAGATTGTGGATATAATACCAAATGCATTGGGTGATTATTATTCATTTAAAGATGTAGATTTAGATAATGAGGCAGGAGCTATTATAAATATAGGGCATGAAAGAACGAGCATTTCAATATTTAACCGTGGAATACTTGCAAACAATAAAACCTATAAAATTGGCGGAGAAAACATTATACGTGATATTGCTTTCTTGAATAAAATTGATTTTAAGGCTAGCAAAGAAATATATCGAGATATCGCTCTTGGATCAGTAGAACTTGCAAATCTACATGAAGTAAGAAAAGTGGTTTCATTAGATCAGGTTGAGATTGAATTGAATCAATACGATGTCAGTTCAATTGCAGAGAGTAGGATTGAAGAAATACTAAATTTAGCTAAAAAGCAAATAAATATCTTAACAAAAAAAGAAATTAGTTATATAATTGTAACAGGAGGATTGACTGAACTCAAAGATTTTAATCTTACGATGGAAAAAGTCTTGGGTAAAGGTAGTAGAGTTGGATCCTTAAACATTTTAGGAGCAAGAGACAACTCATATGCAAGCGCCATTGGAATACTTAAATACTTTGAAGAAAAAACTGCTTTAAGGGGTATAGTATTTTCAATATTTAAAGATAGTGAAATAGAAAAAATGAATAATAAAGATAACAAAATAAGTGGAAACACTTCTTTGTTGGGCAAGGTTTTTGGATACTTTTTTGATAGTTAGGAGAATGTATATATGAATGGATTAGAGATGAACCAAATCGCTAAGATTAAGGTTATTGGTATAGGTGGCGGTGGATGTAATGCCGTCAATAGAATGATAGAATCTGGGGTAAAAGGTGTCGATTTCATAGTTGCTAATACAGATTTACAGGTTTTAAACAGTTCAAAAGCACCAGTTAAATTACAAATAGGAGCTACTATTACTAACGGACTTGGAGCAGGTACTAAACCAGAAGTTGGAAAAGAATCAGCTCTTGAGAGCAAATCGGAAATCGAAGAAGCACTTAAGGGTGCCGATATGGTATTTGTAACTTGCGGAATGGGTGGTGGAACCGGAACAGGTGGTGCGCCAATCGTCGCAGAAATCGCTCAAAGTTTAGGAGCTCTTACTGTGGGAATTGTTACAAAGCCATTTAGATTCGAAGGTAATAGAAGAATGGAACAAGCTATCAAGGGTGTTGAAGAACTTAAAAAACATGTCGATACACTTATAGTTATTCCAAACGATAAATTGAGAGACATCATCGATAAATCTACACAATTTGAAGATGCATTCAAAGAAGTAGATAATGTACTTCATAGGGGAGTACAATCAATTAGTGATTTAATTGCTGTAACGGGTTTAATTAACCTAGACTTCGCTGATGTTAAAGCTGTTATGGAAAAACGCGGAAATGCAATGATTGGAATTGGCTTAGGAGTTGGCGAGAATAGGGCCCTTGAAGCTGCTAAAGCCGCAGTATCTAGTCCACTACTTGAAACAAGTATAGAAGGTGCAACAGATGCAATTATCAATGTAACTGGTGGCAAGTCACTTACACTTATAGAAGCCGAAGAAGCTGTAGATGTAGTAAGAGAATCCGCTAATACTGATATCAATACAATATTTGGTGTTGTTATCAACGAAAACCTAACTGATGAAGTAATAGTCACTGTTATTGCAACAGGATTTGATGATTTAGAATCTGACGAAACCCCTAACAAAAATAAAGAAACAATAAAGAGTAGAGAAGACGATTTCGATTTACCTCCATTCTTAAGAGATAGAGATTATTAAAAAGATTATTTAAAGTGTTGACGATGTTAACACTTTTTTTAATTTAAAGAGAAGTTGCATAGTAAAATATAATATTATATAATATCATTATTATTGGATATAGGAGGATTTATGAACGATTATATAATATATTATGGAATTACATTAATAACATTAATTATCACATTAGGTGCAAGTCTTTATGTAAAGTTTAACTATAGTAGATTTTCTAAGGTATCTACAAAAAAAGGAATAACGGGAAGAGAAGCAGCTCAGGAAATATTGGATAAAAACGGATTAAATGACATATATATAGTAGAGACTAAAGGTAATCTTACTGATCATTATGATCCAAGTAGAAAAGTGATAAGACTATCTAGTGAGGTCTTTCACGGAGAGTCGATTAGTTCTGTTTCTGTTGCAGCTCATGAGTGTGGACACGCTATTCAAGATAAAGTTGGATATACATTTATGAGAATTAGATCAAAGATAGTACCAATTGTCAACATTTCATCAAGAGTTGGATACATTGTAATTGTCATAGGTATTGTAATGCAAAGCTTAAATCTTATTTGGACTGGAATAATCTTAGAAAGTGCCATACTTTTATTTCAACTTGTAACTTTACCAGTTGAAATAGATGCTTCTAGACGTGCTTTAATAGAGTTACAAAATTTAAATTTGTTAAATAGCGAAGAAGTATCTGGCAGCAAAAAAGTATTAAGGGCTGCAGCCTTAACCTATGTAGCAGGAGTTTTAAGTGCAGCGCTTAGTATTTTAAGATTGATACTTATCTATGGCAGAAATAGAGATAACTAATAGGGGTGATACCCTTTTTATTTCATAAAAAGGAGGAAATTTACATGTTTAAACTGTTTAAAAATTTTTCTTTAAAAGATTTTTTAATTATTATGTGTATTGTCATATTGATTGTTTTTTCTGTGTTTCTAGACTTAAGATTGCCGGAGTATATGAGTGAAATTACTAGAATAGTAACTATGAAAAAAACGGGCGTTAAAGGAATATTAAAGCCAGGTGCTTATATGCTTGTATGTGCCATAATAAGTATGCTATCGACTGTTTTAATAGGCTATTTAACATCTTTACTTGCCGCAAATTTTTCTAAAAATATCCGAAGAAAGATTTTCATGAAAGTTGAAGAATTTGGTATTGCAGAAATTAAAAATTTTTCAACGAGCAGTTTAATTACAAGAACAACAAACGATGTAACACAAATTGAAATGCTTTTAAGTATGGGATTGCAAATGATTATAAAGTCTCCAATAATGGCAGTTTGGGCTCTATTAAAAATATTGGGTAAAAGCGGAGAATTAAGTCTCATTACTGCTTTCGGTGTAGTAATAATCGTCATTACAAATTTAATTATTATAAAAACAGTTACGCCAAGATTTGAACGTATGCAAAAACTTACCGATAAAATAAATAGTGTAACAAGAGAGAATATTACAGGTATAAGAGTAGTTAGGGCTTTTAATGCGGAGAATTTCCAAAACGAGAGATTTAGTGAAGTTAATGATGATTTGACAAATACGCAACTTAAAAACCAAAGGACTTTTGCTCTAATGAGTCCAATTATGGGTTTTGTTATGCATTTTCAACAACTTGGCATTTACTTTGTTGGTGCTTACATAATAGCAAAAAGCGGAATGATTGAAAGAATAAATATGTTTAGTAACATAGTAGTTTTTAGCAGCTATGGCATGCAAGTTATTATATCATTTTTGATGTTAACGATGATATTTATGATATTACCGAGGGCTAATGTATCAATTAAAAGAATTAATGCTGTTTTGGATGAGGAAATTTCGATGAAGCCCGGTAGTTTTTCAGGTAAAACAAGTTTAAAAGGCGTTGTTGAATTTAAAAATGTCAGTTTTAAATATCCCGATGCAGAAGAATACTTGCTAAAGAATATATCTTTTACAGTAAATAAAGGAGAAACTATCGCTTTTATTGGTTCGACAGGATCTGGTAAGTCTACACTTATTAATTTAGTACCACGATTATATGATGCAACTGAAGGCGAAGTACTAGTCGATGCGATTAATGTAAAAGATTACAATATAAAATATTTAAATAATAAAATTGGTTATATTCCTCAAAAAGCTGTGATGTTTACTAAAACAGTAAGAGGTAATGTGTCATACGGTAACAATGGGGAAAAGGTAATTCCATTAAACAAAATTAAAGAAGCAATTAAAGTAGCGCAAGCTGAAGACTTTGTTTTAAAGATGGATAAACAGTATGATACTTTAATTGCAAGGGGCGGAACAAATATATCTGGTGGTCAGATGCAAAGGTTATCGATCGCTAGAGCTATTGCAAAGGACCCAGAGATCTACATATTTGACGATTCTTTCTCTGCCTTAGATTATAAAACAGATTCGATTCTAAGAAAAGCGTTAAAAAAGTATACTAAAGATGCAACCATTATGATAGTTGCCCAAAGAATTGGTACAATAATGAATGCAGATAAAATTATCGTTTTAGATAAAGGTAAATGTGTTGGCATGGGTACACACAAAGAATTATTAAAAACTTGTGAAGTATATAAAGAAATTGCTCTATCACAGTTAAGTAAGGAGGAATTGGAAAATGCCTAGACCAGGAGGAATGAATGTACCATTAAAATCAAAAGATTTTAAAGGAACTATGATACGTTTATTTAAAAACTTGGATAAATGGAGAAAAATGATAATTATATGTACTATTCTTGCATTATTTAGTGCTATATTATCTACTATTGCTCCTAGCAAACTATCCAGCATTACTAATATCATCACCACAGGGATTAAACCCAATATAAACGCTTTACAGGAAGTATACATAAATATATATAGGAATGCCTTTAAAAACTACGAGGGTTCTTTAGCAAATCCAATGGAATTTGAGGAATATTTTACAAATTTAAACTCTTTTGAAAAACAAAAATTGTTGACAGAAATAAATGTAAATAATAGTATTATTTCTATTGATGACCAGATAAAATTTATAGATTTACAGAATAATCTTAAAGATAATAAACAGAATGAATTGAAACTAATAGATGAGTTACCTGAATCTATTAAAACCTTAGTTATTCCCAAAATGAATACTAAATCTATAAATATTAGAGTATTAGTATTAGCTATCATATATATATTGAGTTCACTATTCAACTATATACAGGGTAGAATTATGGCCGAAGTTTCAAATGCTTACTCCAAAAAACTGAGAAATGATATCAGTTTGAAAATAAATAAACTGCCACTTAAATATTTCGATACTCACGAAACTGGTGACATATTATCGAGAGTTACTAATGATATAGATTCGATTGGCATGAATATGAATACTAGTCTATCTACACTTGTTGCAAATATTACACTATTTTTAGGTTCAATTCTTATGATGTTTATAACTAATTGGATAATGGCTTTTACGGCAATCTTTGCAAGCATATTTGGTTTTGCTTTTTCTGCGGTTTTACTAAAGAAAAGTCAGAAGTATTTTATCGAAAGACAAAACGAGTTGGGCAATTTAAATGCACACATAGAAGAAATATATTCAGGACACAATGTTGTAAAAACTTATAATGGAGAAGAAGATGCTTTAAAAGAATTTGATGAAATAAATAATAGGCTTTACGATTGCAATAGAAAAAGTCAATTCTTATCAGGCATAATGCAACCAATTATGGGATTTATTGGCAATTTTGGCTATGTTGCTGTCTGCGTAGTAGGAGCAGTTCTTGTCATGAATAATAAAACGACATTTGGGTCGATTGTTGCATTCATGATTTATATAAGATTATTTACTAATCCATTGTCACAAATAGCCCAAGCTTTAACTGGTCTACAATCAACCGCAGCTGCTCAAGAAAGGGTATTTGAATTCTTAGATGAACAAAATCTCAGTGATGAATCGAGATTGACAAAGTATTTAGATAAAAATAATGTAAAAGGAAATATTGAATTTAAGAATGTTAAATTTGGTTATGATAAAGAAAAACCGATCATAAAAGACTTTAGTGCTTTCATAAAAAGTGGCCAAAAAGTCGCAATTGTCGGTCCAACAGGTGCTGGGAAGACGACAATGGTAAATCTCTTAATGAAATTCTATGAAATAGACTCTGGCGATATTATAATAGATGGCATATCCATAAAAGATTTAACTAGAGAAAATATTCATGATTTATTTGTAATGGTATTACAGGATACTTGGCTATTTGAAGGTACTATTAAAGAAAATATAATATTTAATAAAAATGATGTACAAGATAAAGACATTTGGAATGCTTGTAAAACTGTAGGTGTAGATCATTTTATTAAGACATTACCTGGCGAGTTAGAAGCTAAACTTGGCGATAATGATACAATCAGTCAAGGACAAAAGCAATTATTGACTATTGCTAGAGGCATGATCGAAAAAGCACCATTCTTAATTTTAGATGAAGCCACCAGCAACGTAGATACAAGAACAGAAGAACTTGTTCAAAAGGCAATGGATAAATTAACAGAAGGCAAAACAAGCTTTATAATTGCACACAGGTTATCAACTATTAAAAATGCAGATTTAATACTAGTTATGAATGAAGGAAATATCATTGAACAAGGAACACACGATGAACTTATGAAGAAGGAAGGCTTCTATTCAAAGTTATATAATTCACAGTTTGAACTATAGGTCACTTTTATGCGTGGCTTTTTTTGTAAAATGAATAAAAATGATTTGTATTTGAATTATTTTGTGTTATACTAAAGATAATAAGGAGGATTGAATATGGAAAAGAAGAACACTTTTTATGTTGCTGTTATTGCTATTTTATTAGTTGCAGTAGTTGCTATGTCGATAGGTTTTGCGTTCTCTGATGTTAACTTAACAATTACAGGAGGAGTTACTGCAAAAGCTACTAAATGGGATGTTCACTTCAAAGAAGTTAAGAATATCAATAATAATGGCGCAACTGTTACAACAGCTCCAAGTGTACCAGCAGATGGATCTACTTCAATTTCATATACTGTCACTTTAAATAAACCTGGTGACTATTATGAATTTGATGCAGATGTAATCAATGCCGGTGATTTTAATGCTATACTTAAAACTATCGCATTAACGAGCACTTCTAATATTGATTATTTAGATCATGTTGTTACATATAATAGTACTAACTACACAGCTGCAACAAATACTATAACTGGTAACTCAGCATTAGCACCAGAAGGCACTGAAACTATTCATGTAAAAGTTTCTTATGTTGAACCAGCAAATGAAAGTTCATTACCAGAGACAGATCAAACTCAGACATTAACTGTAACTTTAACATATGGACAAGCACAAGCTTAATCCTACTAACTAAAAATATGTGTAATGCTGCTTATGCAGCATTACACAAATTACTAGTGATGATTATGAAAAAGAATATAAAGAGAGTATACATTTTTGAAATAATACTATTAATTTTTATTATTATGTTTAAGGCAATAGCAATCAAATCGTATAGGGAGTACTCTCTAATAATAAATACGATTTTTTGGCTTTTAATTACACTATTTGGATATATCACCTTTGGGTTTTCGAGGGATAAAAATTACTTAAAGCCGATTACTATCAAGATTGTAGTAACAATTTTGCTTTTGTATTTTGTCAGTACATACTTGATGGGTTTCTTTATAGGATTTGGGTATAGTCACTTTGATAACAATATCCTAGTTATTTTAAAAAATATATATCCATATGTAATCATTTTTACATGTATGGAAATTTTTAGATATATCATTTTAAAAAACTGTACAAGTAAAAAAGAAATAATAATATTGACTATTGAATATATAGCGTTAAACATAATAATGGGAATTAGTGGTAAAGACTTAAGTAATGCCAAAAACATATTTGTCATTACGTCAACTATTATTGTTCCTATTATTGCAAATGAGTCTATGTACTCATATGTAACTTATAATGTAAGCTTTGCACCATCTCTAATTTATAGGTTAGTAATCGAATTATATGCCTATTTTATGCCATTTTTACCAGCAATAGGAGATTATTTGAGTGCGATATTCAGTTTGATTTTACCATTCGTTATATATTACCAAGTGAGAAAAGAAATTAAATATAAGGATGCTTATCATCGTATGGCAAAAAAAACTTTAAGAAGAATAGTTTTAGCTATAATGCTTGCGTTTGTATCTTTACTTGCAGCCTTAACAAGCGGGTTCTTTAAATATCACATCATTGCAATTGTCTCAAATAGTATGAAACCAACATACAAAAGGGGAGACGCTGTAATAATTGAGAAAGTACTTGCAAGTGAAGTTAATGAAGGTGACATTCTTGCTTTTGATATTGGTACTGGTATCATTACTCATAGGGTGGTTAAAATTAAGTACGATAAAGGAGTCTATACATTTATTACTAAAGGCGATAACAACGAAACCATTGATGCATTGGATATAACTAATGAAAATGTTTATGGTGTAGTTAAATATGCCTTAAATAATGCCGGTTATCCGACGGTTTGGATTCATGAACTTTTTGAAAGGAGGTAAAATTATGAAGAAAAAGATAAAAGCCATAGCAGTAATATTACTGTTTTGCTATATTATCTTTTTGCCAGTTGGAGCTGTTCTTTTAAAAAAGAGCTATAAAAATACATTTGTTGAATCTATTAATTATAAAGAAACTAGCGACGTCGATTATAAAGTTTACCTCAAGGAAAATAAGTTCTTTGAAACACCATATCTAGAAAAAGGAAAGGTCTATATTACAAGTCTAATTGACAATATCGATGTAGATTTAAGCTATAATATTGTTTTTGATAATATAAAAAGCGGAGAGTATAGTTATTCTATCAAAGGAGTTATTAGTGCAGAATTACAAAATGATAAAGACAATAACTATTGGCAAAAAGAATATGTATTAATACCCGAAAAGAAAATAAATTTTAGCGATACAAATGAGGTTAATATTAAAGAGAACATCAAAGTTGATTATCAAAACTATAATGATATTCTAATGGAATTTAAAAAACAATATTCTCTATCTATGAATGGATCTCTAAAGATATATATGACAGTTAAAAATGTCATCAATAGTGAATTTGGTGGAGATGACTTTATTAAGGAAGAAGAGGTAAGTTTAACTATCCCTCTTACTAAATCTACTATAGAAGTGCCAATTGAGATTAATTGCCCAAAGAAAGAAGAAACATTAAATTCAGATAAATACTATTTACAGGATTCAAAATACAAATTATTTAGAATAGGTGGCTTTACACTTATAGGTGTTGCAATACTATCATATATATTTGTCGTAATAGTGTTTATTATGAGAGCTAGGAGTCAACTAGAATATATTAAAAAGTTAAGAAAAATATTAAAAACCTATGATTCGATAATTATTACTGTTAAAAAAATGCCATCTATTGAGGACTTACAGATTATAGAAGTTAAAAATTTTAATGAGCTGTTGGATGCACATAGTGAACTTAGATTACCGATTAATTTTTGCGATGAAAAGGATAAAGCAACATTTTTGATGATCAATGATAAGATTGCTTGGCGGTATACGCTATCGAAGGATAAATAATATGAAAAAGAATAACGACAAAAAAATATTTATATTATTGACCTTCTTTTTTTGCTTGATAATAGTACTTATGACTTTTGGATTTGCATTTAGTGATAAGATACTTACTATAGGTGGTGGAATAACAACAAGAAAGGTTGGTAAACTCAAAATAACCGATATCAGCGTGGATAGCTCAGGGAGAAATACGTTACCTGCTAATTCTGGACAAGGCCTTTATTTAGATAATAATGACAATATAGCATTAGATTATTCTTTTACAGTTTCTTCTGAACAAGTTACATATTATGCAACATATTTAGTTACTCTCGATAATGGAAGTATCGATGATTATACATTTACTGGGTTTAACATAGCTCCAGAAGTAACAATATCAGGTGCAAGCGATGATGAAGCCGGGGCTTTTATAACACATACTTTTGTAACTACTACTAACTCAGATTTAGCTATAGGTGATGTAATTGCAAGCGATGAAATAAGAAAATTCGCGGTCGAGCTAGAAATAAGGGTAGAATCGTCGCGGCCTAATACTACCATTGGAGTCGGAGGAGAAGCTACAGTCGGTAGTGAAGTCTATGAAACAGGACAATTCTATGGAACTTTATTAACGAGTAGTGTCGATTTGAAAAATCAGAATCTAGACTGTTTTGACTTTGAAATATTAAATACATATAAAAGCGCCAAGACTTTTACTGTAACATCAGGTAACTCTAATTTTCAACTTGTTGACTCTAATGAGAATGCCCTAAGTAGCTTTACTATTCAAGCTCCAGATGAAAATGACCCAGAGAGTAATGTTGAACAATATAATGTTTGCATAAAAAAATCTGATGGTGCAATATTTACAGAAGATACAACAACTACATCGATTATCGTAGAAGCATCTGGCATGAATCCAACGAGTATTGGTACACTTAATATTGCAGTGCCAATATCGCAAGTACAAGATACAACTCCAGTATCGATTGGCAATGTTTCCTTTGAAAAAATACAATATGATACATCAAATAATTCATTAAAGACTAAAGTATCCTGGGAAAGACTCGATTCTGGTGGAACAGATGTCGATAACTACTACATTGCATTATTTGATAGTGCTAATACATCGACTCCTCTTAAAACAGTCGAATTAAGCGGAAATACCCCAACGACAGGTTATGAATTTATTCTAGATAATGCATTCTTAACAGAAAATAAATCTTCTTTACAGAATGCCAACAAAACATTTTTTGTCAAAGTATACGGAAAAGATCACGCTCAAAATAGTGGATTAGAATATTGTAACAGTAGTAATCCTTATTGTGTTTCTTCAAGCGCTATATCTTTAGTATACGAATACGACTTAACTTTGACTTCTAATAACAACAACGTAGCACTTGTTGTCAACGGGAACAATGTCACTTCTACAAAGATTTACTATAAAGCAGAATTTTCATCTACGATAACTGTAACTGCAGATAACTACAAGCTAGATGGTACCATAACAGTTAGTCCTACAAGTGGAACTTATACGAATGGTACAGAGTATTTCTTTAGACTACAAAGTGGATCAACAACAACTGCAAATTTTACTATATATGCAGGGAATATAGAATCTAATATTTCCGTCTCAACTTCGACTACCGCAAATAATCAAACGTGCTTAGTTGAAGGAACTATGATAAGACTTGCAGATGGCACGAGTAAAAAAATAGAAGATATACGGTATGAAGATTTGCTAATCGCTATAAGTCATCAGACCGGGCAAGTAATAGAAGAATATCCTATATGGATAGAACAAGCTGGAGATATAGATGAATACCAGATTAATACTTTTTCAGATGGATCAGTTTTAAAGACTGTTGGTACTCATGGTGTTTACAGTGCGGATGCTAAAAGGTATGTGTCTGTAAAGGATAGAGAAAACTTCCATGTTGGTACGAGAGTTATTAAGGTTAATGACAATAATGAAATAGAAATTGTAACTGTTGAAAAGATTGAAGAAATCCACAGTCCAGTTAAATATTATCATGTATCATCGACTTTCTATCACAATGTAATTGCAGACAATATACTTACGACTGATGCAATACTTGTTGTATCTAACATGTTCACATTCGATGATAATTTAAAATGGACTAGTGAAAGAGAAGAATTTCTTGCTAAAGGCGATGTATTCCACTACGAAGATTGGTCGCATGTATTCCCTGAACATATCTTTAAAGGCTTTAGAATGAGAGAAGCTATGATTTTACAACATAAAGGACTATTGGATATTAGTCTATTTGATAGAGTCCTAAATAGAAAAATTGTCATACCTCCAATGAACAGTAATGGACGTTTTATGTGGATGGTATCTACAAGCGAAAATAAAAATGCTGAATATTATGAAGCCAATTCATTCTATACTTTACCAGAACCAAAAGAAGTAGAAGGTAAGACATTTAAAGGATGGTACAACAATGGTGATGATAAAATATATATGCCAGGAGATCAAGTAGAAATAATATATAGCATGCACTTTGTTGCAATGTATGAATAATCTTGTGTAAACAAGATTATTTTTTTTATTGGATTTATACAAAAGGTGAAACTACATCGTTATTCAAAAAAAATAATAATGCTAATTAACAAGTTTTATCTAATTTAATATTACTATAACCAGAAAATTGATTATTAAATATACTTAGAAAACATATAACTATTTTTATGTATTTATATTCATTAAAATAATATAATTTAATGGAGGAACTTATGTTCAAAAATACAATAAATATACGAGTCAGAATAATATTTTTAGTAGTAGTACTGATGATGATACTTGTTATCGGTAAAGTATTTTATATCGAAGTAATTAGTTATGATAAATTAAATACTCTTGCTAATGACTTATGGAGTAGAAACTTACCCATCAGCGCTGATCGTGGAGAAATATATGATAGAAACGGCAAAGTAATTGCAACAAATGCAACTACTACAAGCTTGGTATTTATTCCTAATCAAATAAAAGATAAAGAAAAAATAGCCAAAGATATTTCAGATATTCTAAACGTCGACTATGAAAAAATGCTAGCGCACGTCACAAAAAAAATTGCAATAGAAAGAGTTCACCCAGAGGGTAGACAACTTTCTTTCGAAGTTGCAGAAAAAATCAGCAAACTAAATTATGATGGAGTTTATCTATTAAAAGAATCCAAAAGATATTATCCATATAATAATTTATTATCACATGTTTTAGGCTATGTCGGTATCGATAACCAAGGACTTAGCGGTTTAGAGTTATATTATGATAAATACTTAACTGGAGTAAATGGAGCGATTAAGTATTATTCGGATGGAAAAGGACACAGGTTAAAGTTAGAAGAAAAATATGAGCCACCGCAAAGCGGTATGAACATAACGCTTACCATCGACTTAGATATACAGAAATCTATTGAGAAAGAATTAGATAATGTTATGAGTATGTATTCTCCAGAAGATGCACTTATTATTGCAATGAATCCAAAAACTGGGGAAATATTAGGTCTTGCTAATCGTCCGGATTTCGATCCAAATAATTATAAAAATTATTCCATAGAAGCAATCAACAGAAACTTAGCTATATGGAAAACGTACGAACCGGGTAGTACGTTTAAGATTCTTACTTTGAGTGCTGCTATAGAAGAAAACAAGGTAAATCTTTTTGAAGATAGATATTATGATTCTGGTTCTATACAAGTGGAAAACGCCAGAATTAAATGTTGGAAACATGGAGGACATGGAAGTGAAAACTTCTTGGAAGTAGTGGAAAACTCATGCAACCCAGGTTTTGTTGTTTTAGGTCAAAGACTTGGCACGAACACATTATATAACTACGTAAGAAATTATGGATACGGTAATAAAACGGGAATCGATTTAAATGGAGAAGGATCTGGTATTCTATTCAAGTTAGATAAAATGGGGCCAGTAGAAACCGCTACAACATCTTTTGGCCAAGGAATAAGTGTAACTCCAATACAACAAGCGCGAGCAGTAAGTGCAGCAATAAATGGCGGAGAACTATTAAAGCCCTATATAGTAAAAGTCATTAGTGAACCTGAAACAAATACTACAATTTTAGAAAATAAAAAACAAGTCGTAAAACAAGTCATAAGTAGTAAAACATCAGAACTAGTCCGTTTTGCTTTAGAAAGTGTTGTGGCAAATGGTACCGGGCACAATGCATATATTGAAAATTATCGTGTCGGTGGTAAAACTGGAACTGCACAAAAAGTTGAAAATGGTAGATACTTATCAGGTAATTATATCGTTTCATTTATAGGTTTCATGCCAGCGAACGATCCAGAAATCATCGTATATGTCGCAGTTAACAATCCAAAAGGTATTACACAATATGGTGGCACAGTATCTGCGCCAATTGCAAAAAATGTATTTAAAAGTGCAATAGAAGTACTTAACATTAAACCAGATGAAACAGGTATGCCAAAACAATACGAATGGTATGAAACTGAATATCTAAAATTACCTGATGTATTGGGATTAGATAAAAAAGAAGCTAGAAAAATTTTAAAAGATTTTAAAGTCGAATATTCCGGTTCTGGAGATACCGTAATTTACATGAGTCCTAGTGCAAACCAATATATTAAGAAAGATGGAACTGTAAAGCTACTGTTGTCAAATTGACGCCATGATTTCTTACTATAATTAGATTTATCTAGTAATAATTATTTATATGTTGTATAATATTTTTACGAGGTGTATATATTATGTTAATATTGGCAAAAACTGTGTTAGCAGTTATGCTTGGTTTTATAATTTCATCGATTAGCGGGTTTATAATAATACCTATTTTAAAAAAATTAAAATTTGGACAAAAAATCAATTCTTATTTGAATGAGAACCATCAAAAGAAAAGTGGAGTACCAACCATAGGTGGTTTAATCTTTATAATTCCAACAATAATTGCTCTTTTGCTGCTTCTTTTAAGAGGAAGTATAACAATAACACATAATTTAATTATTCTAGTATTTGTATTCTTAGGATATGGTGTTATTGGATTTTTAGATGATTATTTGAAATTAAAAAGGAAAAATTCATTAAGTGGTAGTGAAGGCCTTACATCAATTCAAAAACTAATACTTCAAGTTATTATTGCAGTAGTTTTCTATTTTATTTATAGATATTATGGAGGAACTGGCGATTTGACATTCAGTTTCTTTGGTCTCAATATTCCAATGGGGTGGGCTTATGGATTGTTCATACTCTTGGTATTAGTATCGACTACAAATGCAGTCAATATTACTGATGGGTTAGATGGATTGGCTAGCGGGCTTTCTATATTTGCCTTTATTGCATTTGGCTTAATTGCCTGGAATACGACGTGGCTTGCAGGATATCAAGAAATTGCAATATTCTGTTTTATCCTTATTGGATCACTTGGTGGATTCCTATTATTTAATTCACACCCTGCAAAAGTTATTATGGGTGATACTGGTTCTTTAGCACTTGGAGGTGCACTTGCAACAGTTGCAGTATTAACTAGACACGAATTCTCACTCATATTAATAGGAGGAGTATTTGTCATCGAAACACTTAGTAGTTTAATACAAGTAATCGCTATAAGAAAATTTCATAAAAAAGTATTTAAAATGGCACCATTACATCATCATTTTGAAAAAATGGGATGGTGCGAAACTGACATTGTAAGAGCCTTCTGGGCAGTTGGCTTTATCTTGGCAATGTTAGGAATTATTTACGGTGTATGGTTATAGAAAAGTCTTCCTTTAAGGAAGCTTTTTAATTGATTGAATATTATCTCTGTGATATAATTCAGATAATAGATATTATGCAAGATATAATAGGAGGAATACTTATGGCAATTTTAGTAGATATGACTGAATTAGATAAAAAAAGAGAAGCCATAAGTAGTACTGCTAGATATTATTCTAGCAAAGCTAATACATTCACTTATTCTTCATTCAATTCATCGTATTGTTCTAAAATGAGCAACTATTTAAGT
>CACYEG010000032.1 GCA_902773365.1 uncultured Erysipelotrichaceae bacterium | reverse complement strand
CTGAATTTTCTAGTGCTGATAATGCAGTAATGATTCTTACTATACATAAATCAAAGGGCCTTGAGTATCCGGTATGTTACTTTGCAGATTTAGTGCATGACTTCAATACAATGGAATTAAAAAGTAAAATTATAGTAGACTCTAAATATGGTTTAATTGCCGCATTGGATGACGATATAACGAGAGACAATATAGTTAAAACTCTATATAAAGAACAATTTTTAAAAGATGAGATAAGTGAAAAAATAAGACTATTCTATGTAGCGCTTACTAGGGCGAGGGAAAAGTTTATTATTGTAGTACCTTATAAGGAGACAGATAAATTAGAAAAGAACGAATTTGGTACAATAGAAAGTCTTAGACGATCTAAGTTCAAGAGTTTATCCGATTTTATATATGGAGTAAAACCATATTTATTAAACCATTTTAATAGTATTAATTTGAACGAATTAAACTTATCAAAAGACTATCTATATAGTAAAACAAAAAAGTTCGCAAATACTGGTGATCTTATAGATTTTAAAGTAAAAGAAATAAATATAGATAATACTCAAATGGAAGAAAAACACTACTCGAAAGTCAGTACAAAAGTATATTCTAAAGATGAAAAAGAAAAAATGGAATTTGGTACAAAAGTCCATGAAATACTCGAATATACAGACTTTAAGACATATGAAAGTGATGGAAGTTATATCGGCGATAAAGTGTCTTTATTTATAAATAGCCCATTACTTGCTAATATTAGCCAAGCTAAAACCTATCATGAGTATGAATTTTTCTATGAAAAAGACAATACTGAATATCACGGTATAATCGACTTGATGATCGAAAACCCTGACCATATAGACATTGTAGACTATAAATTAAAAGATATAAGCGATGAAAATTATGTTAACCAGCTAAATGGTTACAAAAACTATATTAGTAGCATATCTAATAAAAAGATTAATATATATTTATATTCTATTCTAGATGGTACTGTAAAGGAAATATGAGAGGATTAATATTTAGTTAATCCTTTTTTTGATGTCAGTAATTTATGTGGAAAAATTTTATATATAACATCTTCAATTGTTACAAATATATCCGTTTTATTATCGTCATAATATACGATTACATCTACATTTTTTTTAATATTTTTATCTGAAATAATCTTATATCTAACATTATTAAATTGAATAGTACTTGTATCAATAGTCTTTCTTTTTGCTCTATTATAGAAATCTCGAAAATCAATTTGGCACTTTCTATAACTAATATTTCCGAAATCTTTAATATTTTTAAAAGAGTTTGTAATCAAACTATTTTTGGGTATTACATTTATTTTATATTTATTTAAAATATTGAAAACAGAATTATTAACTATAAAATTGGCAAAACAAATATTATCGGGAGCGCCAAAGTCCGTTAGTAGTTTAAACAGTATTCTTTTAATACTCTTATTATCATTTTTGAGGCTTTTAAAGATAAATAACTTTTGCTTAGTTTTACAGTCTATAACAATAAAATAATTTGCATCTTCTTTATGTACTTTTTTAATTACGACAATTTCGTCTTCTAGTTCTATATATTTTAGTATTTTACAAATTCTTGAGTAACTTATATTATATTTATCTTTATTTGCTAAATAAAAACATTTATAAGAAGGATATTTCCCGCTTAAATAATCACTTATAATTAGGTCCTTCTTTTTAATGTAGTTATATTCATTTCTTATAATTTGTCTATTAATTCTTATTAATGATTTAGCGTGATATCCAGTTATATTAGATAATTCATCATAAGTACAGTTTCTAGACTTTAAAAGATTAATTAATTCTTTTTTAGTAACTTTTTTCATATTCAGATTATAACACAAGGTAACAAAATAGTCCATTAAATTAATATTTGAAAATAATTTATCATATTTGATAAAACAGTTGTAGAAAGGAGGCATACTATGAATGATGATAAAGCGCTAGAAATTGTCGATAAAATATTTTTAAACGTGTTTGGTACTAATAATAAATATTCTATGGAAGAGTTATTATCTATATTTGCATACGATATCGATGTGCCAAGAAGAGTTATTGATGTAATAACAAATAAAGAGACTTGGACTGATTTTCCAGGTGATAATAAATACGTTAACGACAAGAATATGTACTTAATTAACAATAATAATTGGGATAAAGAGAAGTGCAATTTTTCTACTCTTTCTGAAATAATTGATACATGGAATGAGATTAACTATATTCCAACGGAAAGAATTACTAATTCTGAAAGAGTATATAAGAGTGATACTATATTTAATTCTAGAGATGTCTATAATTCGACATCGAGCAGTAACTCTAATAATATTGTGTATTCCGATTGCTGTAACGATTGTGAATATGTTCTTGCATCAAAAGGCGCAAACGGATGTAATAACTGTATTAGAGCATATGATTCGTCCTATAGCAGTAATTCATTTAGTATTATATGGTCTAATAAAATAGTCAATTCTCTATTTATACAAAACTGTAACAATCTCTATGAATGCATGTTTTGTTCACACATTGGCAATAAAAAATATTGCATATGTAATATGCAATTTGAAGAGAAAGAATATTTCGAATATAAAAAGAAAATAATAGAATGGATACTCAAATAAAAAGGGATAGTTTTTAACTTTCCCTAAATTTTTCGTACCAATCTTTTATTTTATCTTTTGTGCCACTAAAGAAATCTCCACCTATATCTTTAATAATAGAATAGGCAGCTTTTGTGTATTCGACAAATTCGTCTTTAGCTTCAATTATTCTATTGTAGTTTTCTTCTCCAAGTTTATTCTGGGAGAAGTCTTTTATATTGGCAGCTCCCTTTTTGATTAGCTCACTAGCTTTTATAAATGCATCTTTAGCAGTAGAAGAAATATTTTCCTTATATCCAGGAAATTTCTTCTCAATTTTTTCGTCTATTGAATGTATTATTTGCAATACCTTTTCTTTACCAGCGCTAGTTAACTCATCAAAAGTAACTCCCTTAATTTCTCCATCATAAAATAGAAAGTCGACAAGAGAAATAAATACACCTTTTAGTTTAGATTTAGCAGTTTCTCCTTTTTCTTCGCTAAGTATTAAATCTGTCGCTTCATCTATTTTTTCAACTTCTTCTATGACAGTCTTATCTTTTTCACTATATTTAACTGCTTTGTTTGTTACTATAGTTGTACTATCTTTCTTTTTAGTTGTTGATGTAGTACTTGTAGTAGTCGTAGTCCCATCTTCTTTGTTTTTCGTACCTTTTTCACTGATAGATCCCTCATTAATGGTATGATTCTCTTTAGATTCTCTACCTAATAAGAACGCTATAGTAAAACCTGCGTATACTAGAAGTATAGCAAGTACTATAATTATAGTTCTACTTGTTTTTTTATTATTTTCCATTTTACTTCCTCACTTCTTTTTCATTATATCATATTCATTTTGTTATGTACAATTTTTAAAAAGTACTTTATAATGGTAATAAAGAATAGAGGGATATGATGAGTAAAACACTATCAGAAAAAGAATTATATAAATTAGATGGATATTTTAGAGCGGCAAATTATTTGTCAGTAGGACAACTTTATTTGTTAGGTAATCCTCTATTAAATAGGCCATTAACTAAAGAAGATATAAAACCTAAATTAGTCGGACACTGGGGAACAGTTCCTGGACAAAACTTTATAATTACGCACTTAAATAGAATCGTTAAAAAAAATAAGCTTAATATGATGTTAGTAGTAGGTCCTGGGCATGGTGGAAATGCTGCAGTATCAAACTGCTATTTAGAAGGAACATATTCTAAAGTTTACCCAAATATAAGTGCAGATGTAAATGGAATGCAGAAACTATTTAAACAGTTTAGTTTCCCTGGCGGTATTTCTAGCCACGTTGCACCTGAAACACCTGGTTCCATTAATGAAGGCGGTGAACTTGGATACAGTCTTGCTCATTCTTTTGGTGCAGTATTAGATAATCCTGACTTAATAGTTGCATGTATCGTAGGAGACGGCGAAGCAGAAACTGGTCCACTTGCAACCAGTTGGCAATTAAATAAGATAATAAACCCAAAAACTGATGGAATAGTTCTACCTATATTACATTTAAACGGTTATAAGATATCGAATCCCACTATACTTTCTCGTATACCAAGAAGCGAATTGAAATCATTTTTAAAAGGATGCGGCTGGAATCCATATTTTGTCGATGTTACAACGACTAAAAGTGCACATGAAAAGATGGCCTTTACAATGGATAAAGTTTATTCGGATATAAAAGCAATCAAGAAAAAAACTACAGGCACTAGACCAATTTATCCAATGATTGTTCTATCATCACCAAAAGGATGGACTGGCCCTAAAGTAGTCGACAATTTAGAAATAGAAGGCACTTTTAGAGCACACCAAATACCGTTTACAATCGATAGCGATGAAAAGCTTACAATGCTAGAGGGTTGGCTTAAAAGCTATAAACCCGAAGAATTATTTGATGAATTTGGCAAATTAAAATCTGTTTTTGCAAGTGTTCTTCCGGATGATGATCACAAAATATTTAGAAATCCATCTACTAATGGTGGACTTTTACTAAAAGAACTCATTACACCAAACTATAGAGAATACGCAGTACTTGCAAGACACGGTAAAACTATATATCAAGATATGTCCATACTTAGTGAATACTTACGTGATGTCATTAAAATGAATGAAAAGAATAAAAACTTCAGATTGTTTGCCCCTGACGAAACTCTATCTAATAGAATGGCACCTATATTTGACGCAACAAAAAGACAATGGAATGGCCTAGTAACTAAGAAGGACGAATTACTAAACAGTAGTGGTAGAGTAATAGATTCTATCTTATCAGAACACGCTTGTGAGGGAATGTTAGAGGGATACTTACTGACTGGTAGACACGGTATATTTGATTCGTATGAAGCTTTTATAAGAGTAGTAGATTCTATGATTAGCCAGCACGCTAAGTGGCTTAAGGTTTGTGGCGAATTAGAGTGGAGGAAAGATATATCTTCATTGAATTTAATATTAACTAGTCACTGTTGGCAGCAAGATCACAATGGTTTTACTCACCAAGATCCCGGCCTTTTAAATCACTTAGTAAGTAAAAAAGCAAATATAGTAAGGATGTATCTACCACCTGATGCTAATACGCTTTTGTCTATCGTAGATCATATATTACACACAAAAAATTACATAAATGTCGTAGTAGCATCTAAACATCCGAGATATCAGTGGTTAGACGTTGTAGAAGCAGAAAAACACTGCATAAAAGGTATAGATAAATGGTCCTGGGCTAGCACAGATAATGGTAGTGAACCCGATATAGTATTTGCATCTAGCGGTGATACACCAACCCTAGAGTGTTTAGCTGCAATATCGATTATGCACGAATATATTCCAGAATTACGTATTAGATATATAAATGTTGTAGACTTAATGCGACTAGTATCGAATAAAGATCATCCGCATGGTTTAACTGACAAAAAATATGATGATTTATTTACTACAGACAAACATATTATATTTGCGTTCCATGGTTATCCATCTCTTATTCATGAACTAACTTATAAGAGGACAAACCAAAATATGCATGTTCATGGCTATAATGAGGAAGGAACAATCACAACAGCATTTGATATGAGAGTACAAAACAAGATAGATCGATATAATTTAATAATTGATGCTTTAAAATATCTACCAAATTTGGGAAGTGAAGCTGAGCGATTAAAGAGATATTGTCAAACAATGTTAAAGAAACACAAAGATACAATTATTCAAAGAGGAGTGGACATCGAAGAAGTTACGGAATGGAAATGGAAAGAATTAAAATAAATAAGAAGT
>CACYEG010000031.1 GCA_902773365.1 uncultured Erysipelotrichaceae bacterium | reverse complement strand
TCTTTCCAAAGTTCTGGGACATATTCATTATGACTTGTTTTTAGTTTAGGATACTTATTAATTAGTTGATTATTTAATTTTCTTGGCATATGGGAATATTCTGTATGAAGTGAATACGCTCTAGTTGGTTCTATTTTATCTTTATCAAGATTACCTGCAACTTCATCGATAAGGCTTACTATACCATTTGGATATTTTTTATTGTGATATGTAACTGGGACTAATTTCATTATTCCACCCTCCATAGCTGAAATTTACCAGTTATTTCATTAACTTCATCTGTTCTAGTTTCTAGCATATCTTTAGGATAATCTGCAACTGAAAGATGGCCTATTACATTTAGTGCTGTTGCAGCATCAACGTTTGTTGCAATTATACCAACTATTTTTTTATCTTCATAATTCATAAAAACTCTCCTAACTTTCTTTATTTAATACATGATATTGTTCTACTATTTTTTTATCGTAATAAGTGATGCGCCCTTCTGGAAGTATTAATAATCTTTCGATACCAAGATTATCAACAAATTCTGGATTATGTGACACTACAATCATAGTTCCAGGATATTCTCTAAAAACGTCTGCGATAATCTTTTGTGTTTCAGGATCTAGGTGATTTGTTGGTTCATCTAATAAAAGCAAGTTCGCTCCACCAATAGCGATTCTAGATAAAGCAACTCTTGCTTTTTCACCAGGGGATAATACTCCGACCTTTTTATAAATGTCTTCACCAGTAAATAAAAATCTAGATAATACACTTCTTAATTCTCTTTCGCTAAAGTTATATTTCATTAAATTCTCAAAAATCGTTTTATCAGCTTCTAGTAACTCTAATTCCTGTGCATAATAATCTAAATCTGTTTTATTCCCTAATTCGATAGTCCCATCATCTGGCGTTAACAAGCCTACTATTAATTTTAATAATGTTGATTTACCTACGCCATTTTCTCCAACAACTAAAAATTTTTCACCTCGAAACAGATTAAAATTTAAGTGGTCTATTATGTTTTTAGTATCATCTTTATTATACTTAAAACAAAGATTTGTGATTTTTAAGGGTTCTTTAGAGTCCTCCCTATTTATTTGCATTTTAAAGTGGACTTTTTTATCTGCTCCCACTATTTCAATTTTTTGTTTCATAAGTTTTTCAAGCTTTTTTTCACGGTCCTGAGCCATTCTTTTTCTTTTTCCAGAAGAATTAGAGTATAGGTTAATAATACTTCTTAACCTTTCTTCTTCCTGTCTTTGTTTTTCTGCTTGTTTTAAAAGATTCTCTTCTCTTTCTTTTTGTAATCTTTTAAACTTATCATAATTACCGTCAAATAATTCCAACTTCTTTGTACGTTTATCTAAAAATAGAGTTTTAGTTGTAATCTTATTTAAGAATTCTATATCATGAGATATTACAAAAACAGTGCCTTTATAGTTTCTTAAATAATCTGTTACATATTTTTTGCTTTTCTCATCTAAATGGTTAGTTGGTTCATCTAGCAAAATAATCTCGGGTTTAGAGTATAGAAGTCTTGCAAAGGCGACTTTTGACTTTTGTCCTCCTGATAATTCTTTAAGTGACTTACTCAAAATATCATCATCTATGCCTATTCCTTCTATAAGCTTTAATAGTATCGATTCAGCCTTATATGCTTCCCAGTATTCTAATTCACTTTGGGCTCTATCAATTTTATCAAATACTTTATTTTGATTAGCGGAAGGCTCTGCAACCTCATTATACAAATCTTGTAATTTTTTATTTAATTTATCGATTGGTCTACCTGATAAAAGATACTCTAAAACATTAATATCTTGATTATCTATATCATCTGTTATTACCTGTGCAAGGTAGCTAAGTCTAGTTCCCTTTTTAAAAGTAATCGATCCAGTATCTTTTGACTCAATTCCCATCATTATCTTAAAAAATGTGGTTTTACCAGCTCCGTTGACTCCTGTAAGACCAATCTTTTCATTTTCTGGAATATACATGTTGACATTTTCAAATAACACTTGATTACCAAATGATTTTGTTAAATTCTTTATTTGCATGGTCTTACCTCCTTTTAATTAATCGAATACTTCTAATACTTTAAAGTGCCTTATACTTACCATTTCGTCATCATTAAAATTCTCATCTGGATATTTTGCTTTAGCTTCTTTATATGGCATCCATTCTGTTTTAGTGTATTCTATATACATTCTAATTTTTTGTTCTTCATCAAATACTAAGGCAGTATATTCACCAGG
>CACYEG010000030.1 GCA_902773365.1 uncultured Erysipelotrichaceae bacterium | reverse complement strand
TATACAAAATACTGGCTCGCTTTTTTGTTGAACTTTTACAAAATCGATAACCCAAATGACAACTAAGAATACAAAACATACCCAAAAGACAACATCAAATATAATTTTTACAATACCTTTCTTATTTTTCTTTTCATTCATATTGTTCACCACCTTACTAAAAATAATCCTATATTTTATAGCCATATTATCTATTAAATTGTCAAAAAATGCAAGTATTTCACCTATATTTTTTTAAATATTTAAAAAAAAAACATTTACTGTTTTTTTGTATTTAATTCGGCATTTATTACTTCATATGTATCAGTTATTGTAATAAATGCATTAGGATCTATTTTTTTAATCTCTTCTCTTAATTTATAGTAATTCTTAGTTTTTATTGCACTCATAAGTACTTTGCTTTTTGTTTTTGAATATCCACCAACGACATCGAAAACCGTAAGGCCACAATTTAGTTCTTTCATAATATAATCTTTTACTCTATCTTCTTCGCTTGTAATTATGTAGAATACTTTTGTATCGCTGGAATTCAACATTCCTATCTTGCTAATATATTCGATAATAATTATCGTAATTATCGTATACATGACAGTTTCCATATTGGAAGATATGTACACTGCTATTACAAGAAAAATATCGAGTATATAAGTGATTACTTTTTTGTTATAATGAGCATTTTTAAAAACTACATTTTCTAAAATGTCAATTCCAGTTGCAGCTGTTCCAACACTGTATATAAGTTTAAATCCATACCCAACCAAGCTTGCACCAAAGATAGTTTTTAACATCACATTTGAATTACTTATATCGATTAAATGAGAAATATTTTTAAAGATAATTAACGATGCAGGAATAAGAAATGCTGATACAAAATTTTTTGTGTAATTCTTCTCTGGCAAAAATATTGCGCCAATTAAGAGTGCTAAAGAATTAAATAAAATTAAAGATATAGATGCACTTATATTATACTTATTTTCTAGAATATTTGTTAACCCTAATATACCAGACGGAATAATGGAAGTACCTTTAAAAAATAAATCTATTCCAAATCCAATTAATATTGAGCCTAAAATAACATATGTATACTTTTTTATTTTCTTCATTTTTTCACCCTATTTATTCTTTAATAAACTTTCCATAAATGGAAGTATATCTCCATCTAATACTTTACCAACGTTACTTGTTTCATAACCTGAACGTAAATCTTTAATTAATTTATAAGGTTCTAAAACATAATTCCTTATTTGCGAACCAAAATTGATATCCACAATTGTTCCCTTTAAATTAGATAATTCTGCATCTTTTTTAGCTTTTTCGATGGCATATAGTTTGCTTCTTAACATTTCCATCGCAATCTCTTTGTTTTGTTGTTGACTTCTTTCTATTTGGCAAGTAACTACAGTCCTAGTTGGCAGGTGCGTTATTCTTACTGCCGAATTACTAGTATTAACTGATTGGCCACCTGCTCCACTCGAATGATATACATCTATTTTTAAATCTGATTCCTTTATTTCGACATTTACTTCTTTTGATATTACTGGCGTAATGGAAACACTTGCAAACGATGTATGTCTTCTACCATTTGAATCAAATGGACTAATTCTAACTAATCTATGTACTCCAGCTTCGCCTTTAAAGTAGCCATAAGGATAATAGCCGCTAATCAACATAGTAATACTCTTAAGTCCAGCTTCGTCTCCCTTTTGCTCATCTATTATTTTATAACTGTAACCATTTTTCTCGCAAAACATCGAGTACATCCTATAAAGCATACTAGCCCAATCACACGCTTCTGTTCCTCCTGCACCAGGATGTATTTCCAAGTAACAGTCACTAGCATCATATTCACCATCTAATAGCGAGGTAATCATTAAATGTTCATATTTTTTCTCTAGTGATGTAATTGTATCATTTATTTCGCTAATTGAGTTTGAATCCAATTCCATATCGAGTAGTTCGCTAATATCATTTGATTGACTAACCAATTCATCAAAGTCACTAACACTCTTTTGAATCTCAGATAATTCTTTATTTAGCTTGTTTGCTCTATCTACATCATTCCATATCCCATCTTCACTGAGTTCTTTTTGTAAATCATTAATTCGACTTTTTTTCTTATCTAAGTCAAAGTGACCTCCCAAGTTCTTGAATGTTTTTAATCAATGAATCGACTTTTTCTTTTAGTAGTGTAGTATCCATAAAATCACCTATTTTAATTATAAAATAATATAAAAAAACTTGCAATTATTATCGCAAGTTTACATTTTATCAGGTATATTTATACCCAATAGATTTAGTATAAATTCGTTTGTTTTAAGTACAATATCGCTCATAACAAGCCATGAAGATTGAGTTTCACTATCTTTTTCATTAAGTATGTGACTATCTGCATAGAATGTATTATATAGATTTGTCAATTTGAAAATATATTCGCATATCTCGTTTAGTATCTTTGCATCTATTGCTCTTTTTAATACATCAGTA
>CACYEG010000029.1 GCA_902773365.1 uncultured Erysipelotrichaceae bacterium | reverse complement strand
TCTCTCTTTTTAAAAATTACAGTTTCTCTTGTATTTATGTATTTACTTGCATCTTCACCATGGTAAATTCTTGCACTGTATCCATTAACTTTACCTGTAGGGCTAAATAGTGGGAACATAATTCTATTTCTAAATAGGTCATATATGCCCCTATCGCTTTCAGCAATTAATCCTAACGCCTGCATATCACTTTTTGCAATATTTTTCTTTTCTAAAAGTTTATATAAGCTATCTGATTCACTTAGTGATAGACCAATTCCAAAATCTTTTATAACTTCGTCACTTAATCCGCGATTATGTAAATAATTACGTGCTTCCTCTCCTTGCTTAGTACGAAGATTATTTTGATAATACATCGTCGCTAAGTTCATGATGTCATAATATTTCTGATTTTTAGCGTCTTGTGCACTTTTTTTGATTGTAAAATTCACACCAATTTTATCTGCAACTATTTTAACTGCTTCTAAAAAAGAAATTCCTAGATAATTTTCGATAAAATTAAAGACGTTCCCTGTTGCACCACAGACAAAGCATTTATAAATCTGTTTATCGGGAGATACACTCATACTAGGACTATGATCATCGTGAAATGGGCATACTCCAAAATAGTTTTTACCGTGACTTTCTAGGTTGACATATGAACCAATTATTTCAACGATATTTGCTTGGCTTTGAATTTTTTTGAATTCACTATTTTCGTTGCCGTTCATAAAATCACCCTCTAAATATATATTATACCGAAGATTTTTATTTTTTCTTAAAAAAAATGTCAAAAAATAGTAGTTTTTCTTTTTTTGACAATTTTTTTTATTATTCATAGTATATGGTAGGTGATTATATGTATAAAGGTCCATTTTATAGAGGTTTTATTTGGTTCATACTAGCAGTAGTCCTAGCGTGCATGGTGCTTTGGCATGTTATCTTAGTTTTAATATTTCCAATAAGGTTTAATACTTTGGTTTTATTAGTCGAACTACTCCTTCTGTACTTCGTTATCTACAAGATAATAAGGCCTTATTAATTCTTCTGTTTTATATATCAAATCTAGTGCATTAGATATTGACTTACATGAATCAAATTCTCTAGTTTTAAAGATTATTTCTTTTGGCATTGCTAAAAGAATAAGTAAAAGTTTTAATTCGTCATCTTCTAAAGAGAAAGCTTTTAAATATGCGGATAATACACTTTTAAAGTTTAAATTTGCACCTTCATTTATGTATAATTTATATATGTCTAATATTGGTGTGTCTTGCATCGTATGATCCCAACTTATGAGTATATCATTATCCTTTTTACAAAAGTGATCTAAAGAGAGATTATTATGGATTGTACATATGCGAATCTCTTTTTTATTTTTAATTGTTTCATACCATTTATCTAATTCTTTTTCACAAAATGCAATTTGGTTGTTTAACTTAGAATAATTTCGCATAAATAAGTAGTGACTTGGACTCATGAATACTTCATCTTCGATTTTTGAAGCGAAGCTAGCGTATTCTTTTTTATAATACTCCAAATTATTCTTAATTCCGTCATATATTTCTTTGTATTTGTCTTCTGTTACTTCTTTTGTGTAATTAGTATTAGAATGTAGTGCTGCAACCACTTTAATCATATCTATGCTTTTTTGTTCAATTGGATAATCACTATTTTCCGCATATTCAAATACATCTATATCACTTCTTGAATAATCTACTATCTTTGGATGGTTATAAAAGTTTCTAGAATCGAGATAATTGAAAATTTCCTTAAAGTTTTTCCCACATTTTGGTTTTACAACAAAAGTACCATCCATGGATTCTATGATGGTACATTTTAATTTTTTTGTTATTCTATATGGCTTATATAGATCTGTAATCAATTCTAGACTAGTCATTGTCGCTTTCTGGTATTATCAATTTGCTTTTTAATTCTAGATTAACATCATCATTATATTTTTTTCTATCATCGATAGTAACACCATATTTTTTAGCAATGCTTTCTAGATTATCTTCAGATCCAACAATATGAACGTGGTATGTTGTAAAAGTCTCATCGTTAAATTCGCTAGTTAATATTTGTTTTTTTTCTTCATTTATAGTTACTTCTTCTTCTCTAACGTCTCTTTCAATAGGAACTTCATTGTTAATTTCTTCTTCGCTGATAGTGGGTAAAACTTCTTTTCCAACTTCGTCATAAGTTATCGCTAAATCGATAGTAACTTTTAGTACATCATCTTCTACAGTATATTCGAAATTGTCAATTTCATAATTGACACTATTATAATCTACTCCATTATCTAACTCATACTCTATTGGTAAATGATATATAAATGGTTCTTTATTGACGCTTAACTCATTTGTCTTGTATTCACCAGTTAAAATAAAATCTCCTGTAAAGCAATTATCATCAACAGTAAAATCTTGTTCTAAACTTATGGAACATATCTCTGCAATTGTCGTTTTAAAAATTATTTCTTTTTCATAGTTGATTATTTTCTTCATATAAAAATCTCTCCTTCAACTAAGTATATTAGTTTAAAGAAGAGATTATACTTTAATTAGTACTTGTTATTTTAATTTGTATTGTTTGTACTTTTGGAGTGTATGTAACTGTAACATCCTGACCTTCTACAAGTACTGGAACATCATATGTGCCAGGAGCATATCCACTTAAATCTACATATGCTTTTACGGTAGATGAGTTAAGGTTCTTAAGTACGCTTTCAACACCTTTGACTATAACTACACACTTAGAGTCTTCTTCGTTTACTAAATTAGCAGTATATCCAGAACCTAAATTTTTAGAATCAATTGAACTTAGTTCTATTTCTGATGTACTTTCTGTTCCGACTGTAATATTGACTGTTGCAGTTGTTTGATTCATAAATCTTACGCCGCTCGGCTTAGTAAGCGTTACCTTATATTCTTTGTTATCGCTTATACCTTCAACATCGACTTCTGCTTTAACATATGGAATTGAGCTAATTGCAGTTTGATCTCCATATACTCTAACAGTTGTTACACTTGATACTGCGCTACTAATTGCATAACCTGTAGCAAGTTTTCCAACAGGTACAACTTTTACAGGTAAATCTACATAATATGAGTCAACTTTAATCGTTGCACTAGCTGTAGTTGGTACGATTTCTACATTATCAACCACTTTACCACTTTCATCGTAAGCAACCATTGGAAGTGAGTCAATATCATATGAACCAGACTCTTTAAGGCCTAGCGTTGAAACATCTATTAAAGCTTTAACTGTAGCAACTTTTTCTAGTGTTTCTTTCGATCCCTTAATATATACTTCGCTTTCTTTTAGTTTTACATCGCTTACATTCAATTTACTATCAAGTTTATCTTGATTTAATAAATCATAAGTGAGTGTTCTAACAGCACTTTCTTTTTCACTTATCTTAACAGTTACACTCGATGGATCTAATTTATATGAAATAGATGCAACTGAATGATTATATTTAAGTTTTACGGTATATTCTCCGGTTTTAAAATCACTCAAGTCTAATACTATTTTATGATCACCTAATTGCTTAGCTAAATATAAATCGCTTTTTCTACCCATCAGAATAATGTCTACAGTTTCAGGAATACCTTCAACTACATATTTTTCTTCATTGTAAATTGCATTAACAGGTTGACTAGATAGTATTTCACTTTCGGTTTCAACTAAATTAACTGATTTAATACTTACAAAAATGAATATTCCAAATGAAAGTATTAGTGAAATTAAAAGTAAAGATTTCGTATTATTTAATAGACCATCAAAATTCAGAGTATGTGCTTTCATAAATTTGTTGGTACGATAAACAATCCTACTAAGTGGCGTAATTAAAATGACATCCAGTAATTTATATAATTTTTTACCAAGCTTTTTAAGCCCAGTAAATTTAAGTTTCCTTTTCTTACTCATTGCCTTCACCTCCATCATCTGCTGCATAGAATATTTCTGTCTTTGGAGATAATGCATCGTACAATTGCCGTTTGAATTCTTCTAAACTTAAATTATAATTCATAGCTCCATCCATTGCGATACTAATTCTTCCTGTTTCCTCACTGACAATTAAAACTATAGCATCTGATTCTTCTGCAAGACCTAACGCTGCCCTATGGCGGGTTCCTAAACTTTTATTTAATTTGTTGTCCATACTAGTTTTAAAGACACAACCAGCACAAGTAAGACGGGTTCCTTGTATTATAACGCCACCATCGTGAAGTGCACTATTTGGATAAAAGATAGACTCAATTATAGCAGAGGAAATGTCTGCATAAATTTTTGTTGCTGGCGCTATATACTCTTGAAGACTTACATTTCTTTCTATAGCAATTAGTGCACCAAATCTGTTTTTACGCAAATACTCTATTGCATCCATTATTTCATTTGTTATTTTTTCTCTTTCGTCACCAGTTAAAGCCTTGTGTCTACCTAATAACTGACTTCTACCAAGTTGCTCTAAGACTGTTCTTATTTCTGGTTGGAAAATAATAATCAATGCAAGAGGCCCCCACATAATAACATATTCTAACAATAAGCCCAATGTAACCAAATTTAAAATATTTGATAACAGTTTAAGAACTATAATTATGATGATTCCTTTAAAAATTAAAACCATTTTAATATTGTTTTTTAAATTTTTTAATAAGAAATAAACCAAATACCAGACTATACATACATCAATAATCTTGGTAATTATCCCCCATATTCCGGATAAAGTCATTTTATTCCTCCTCGTTAGTATTGTTTTCTGTACTGATATTATTATTTAATTGTGTGTTAATACCAGTATTAGTTACAGTCGCATTCGTTATCGGAATGTTTAGCTGTTCGTTTTTCTTTTTTTCTTCATATTCTTTTTTTATTTTATTTGTTTTAGTTTTATCGATCATATATCCAATTATAATTAGTATTATAAAGCCAACAGTTATAGCAAAATAGATAAAATTATTCATAAGAAAATCTTTCATCACTAGTCCCCTTTTCTAAACTATTGTGGTATTTCTTCGCTAATAGTAATTGAACCATTAGTAGGTAAAACTTCTACATAAGTCCTGCCATCGTTAACTATTAAATCCGTGCCATCTTCAAATTTATATTTTGTCTGCTCTTTTCTACTAGATTTTGACCATGTAATTGGCACAGCAACACCATTACTTATAAAATAGCCCTTACCACTACCAATATTATTCATATTTAATCTGCCTTTATTATCTCCTGAAATATATGAATAGCTATTTTGGTAAACGATAATATTTTTTGTGGTCATCCTTTCTTTAGAGTTATAGTCATACATATCAGTATTATTTTGTCTCTTTAAATATTCGCCTTTTTCTTCATCATAAATAAATTTTACTGTGTAACTGCTAAATTTTAAAGCAACATATTTGGCTACTTGGTTAGATTCTTTGCTAGATAAGTCTATTGCATCCACGCTATATTTTAAAAGATTTGGTTTCTCAGTAGTTGTTCTATATTTTAGTTTATCGATTGCCTTGTTCATATATTCCATGGTCGTATATCCTTTATGCTCGTATCCAGCACTTACAGTTTTATCTCTAAAGAAATATACTCCTTCATAAGTAAG
>CACYEG010000028.1 GCA_902773365.1 uncultured Erysipelotrichaceae bacterium | reverse complement strand
CATTTTACTTTATATTTTTTCTTTACCTTTGGCATCTATACTTCACCATAATAATTATAAAACAAAAAGTCTATACTTACTAGTATAAACTTTTAATATTGTTTTCCAAAATATAATTTACATTTTGCATCGCTACCACATATTGCGCATGGCCCATCTGGCTCATGGCCTTCTAGTGGAATGCATCTCGACTTTAATCCGAGGTCTTCCTTGACCTTGTTTTCACAGTCTACATTGCCACACCAGTTAACTAATATGAATCCTGGCTTCTCTTTAGCAATTTTAGTCATTTCTTCGTAATTGTTCGCAGTATATAACATAGTATTTCTTCTTGCTAGTGCTCTATCGTACATATCTTTTTGAATTTGGTCTAATAGAGTAGGAATAGTGTCTATAACGTTTTCAAGTGTAACTTCTATTTTCTCTAAAGTATCTCTTCTAACTAATGTAACGATACCTCTTTCTAAGTCTCTAGGGCCAACTTCAATTCTTATTGGATAACCTTTAACTTCTGCTTCTGCAAACTTAAATCCTGGAGTTTTATCTGTCTCATCTACTTTAACTGTAATATCATTTTTTAATAATTCTTCTTTGATGTTATCACATGCAGATTTGAGTTCTTCGTTTTTAGATGTATTACCAATTGGTATAATTATTACTTTAATTGGTGCGATTTTTGGAGGAAGTACAAGCCCTCTATCATCACCGTGAGTCATTATAATCGAGCCGATCATTCTAGTAGTTACTCCCCAAGAAGTTTGATATGGAGTTTCTAATTTATTTTCTTTATTTAAAAATTCTATACCAAAAGCTTTAGCAAAGTGCGTACCAAAATAGTGACTTGTTCCATTTTGTAGTGCAACCCCATCATACATCATTGCTTCTATTGTATAAGTTTTCTCAGCCCCTGCAAATTTTTCTTTATCAGTCTTTTCGCCGACTATAACTGGAAGTGCTAAATAGTTTCTTTGAAAATCTTCATAGACATGAAGCATTCTTAAAGTTTCTTCTATTGCTTCCTTGGCACTTGCATGCATTGTATGTCCTTCTTGCCATAATATTTCTCTTGTCCTCAAAAAAGGCCTCGTAGTTTTTTCCCAGCGGACGATAGTACACCACTGATTATATAGTTTTGGTAAATCTCTATAGCTCTTTATAATTTTTTTATAATGTTCGCAAAACAGCGTTTCACTGGTAGGGCGAACACAGATACGTTCTTCTAATTCTTCACTACCACCATGAGTAACCCATGCCACTTCTGGAGCGAAGCCTTCTACGTGTTCTTTTTCGACATTTAATAAACTTTCAGGGATAAACATCGGCATTTGTAAATTCTCATGACCATAACGCTTAAATTCTCTATCTAGTACGCTTTGCATGTTTTCCCAAATAGCGTAACCATACGGCCTAATGATCATGCTACCTTTCATATTAGTATAATCTACTAAGTCTGCTTTTTTAACTATGCTAGTATACCAATCCGCAAAATTTTCATCGCGACTTATAATACTTTTGTTTTGGATTTCTACCATATTATCCCTCTTTTCATGAATGATTATAACAACAAAATAAATGTTTTGCAACTTATGTGATGATTTAGTATAATTGATATATCGTATGGTGATGCAGTATGGATAAAAATAATAAAAGAAGAGTTAGAGTTGCTGAAGATAATCCTAGTATTCAAAGAATTGAAGCACGTTGTATAAATTGTGGCAATTGTATGAGAATATGTGAAGAGGTTGTCGGAATTAACCATGAGATGGAAAGGGAGGATTGGCCTATATGCATAAACTGTGGGCAGTGTGTTATGAATTGCCCAGTTGGTGCATTACTTACCAAATATGACTATAAAAAAGTACTAAACATAATACATGACACAGATAAAATTGTAACTTTATCTGTAGCACCTGCAGTTAGGGTTGCATTGGGCGAGGAGTTTGGATTATCAAATAGCAATTTCGAGGGTATTCTTCCTTCACTTGCGAGGGCTTTAGGTTTCGATTATGTTTTCGATATTAGTTTTGGGGCAGATATCACTGTCATGGAAGAAGCTAGTGAACTGGTTGAAAGATTAACCAATAAATCTAATCTTCCGATGTTTACAAGCTGTTGCCCATCTTGGGTAAAGTATGCTAGCATATATCATCCTGAATTAGAAAAAAATATATCGACAACTAAAAGTCCAATTGGAATACAAAGTACACTAATTAAAACATATTTTAAAGAATTCCAATCAATAGATAAAAATATAATTAGCGTAGTTGTAGCACCTTGTACTAGTAAAAAATACGAGATTTTAACTGGTGATACGGATTACATAATAACTACACAAGAGCTTGCCATGATGGTAAGAGAAAGTAAAATTGACATAGCTAGTTTAAAGATAGGGGAATTTGATTCACTATTAAGTAAGGGAAGCAAAGCAGGTATAATGTTTGGTCGAAGTGGAGGAGTTATGGAATCTATACTCAACTATGTACATTATCTTATGACTAACGAAGTACCTAAAATGGGACAGTACCACATAGAAGTAGATGAACCAATATGCTCTAAAGATTTTAAAATAGGTAATAAAATAATCCGGTGCCTAGTTATTTACAGTATGCCCGCTTTAGAAAAAATTCTACCAGATATGTCTAATTACGATATAATCGAAGTTATGAATTGCTCTGGTGGTTGTGTTGGAGGAGGAGGTCAGCCTTTAATTCCAATTCAGAAAATAAAAGAAACAGAAAAATCGAGAAAAGAACAATTGACTAATGAAGATGCTAAAGTTCTATATTGTTTTCAAAATGAAGATGTTATCGAGCTATATAAAAGTTATTTGGGTAAGCCGATGAATGATAAAGCCATCGCACTTTTACACTACAATCATGTAGACATGTCACACTTGAATAAAAACTAAACGACGAGTACTGCTTAAGTGATGCACCCGTTTTTTCTCTTTTGAATGTTTAAAATACATATAGTAATATGTATTGAATAGCCGAAAAAAATGCTATTATAATTTAAAAATGAAGATTACATTTGCCTTTTAAATATAATTGACAAAGTGATGTTTAAAGTATTATTATACTAGAAAAAAGAAGGAAGATATTTTATGGCGAAAACTAGTTCAGTTATTGATTTGGCGTGTCAAATAGCAAGATCCAAGAAGATTACACTAGAAGATGGAATAGTAGTTTTACCTGGAACTCCATCTAAAAGACCTAATCATGTTGTAGGAGATTCTTTGGAAGCTAAACAAAAATATATTTTAAAATATATTAAATGGCTTGATAAGTTTACTCAAGATAGTTATAGTCAAATTGGCAATAGCGAACCTAGCACTCTAATAGAAGAATTCGTAAAATATATTGAAAAGAATGAACTATGCGATATTCCACACTTACAGTTACTAATAATGCTTATAAATTGGCCTAATAGTAATCACATAATAGACCGCGCTTTAAAAAGTGATTGTGATCCAAAGGATGTTGTAAATTACGATTGGTTTTTAGATGACAAACTATATGGTAGTATATTGACCGATGTTAACAATTTGCTTTTTGTCCCGTTTATTATAGAATTCATGAAACAATGTAAAGATCCAGAGCGAGCATTTTTACCATTTGATCACGAAAAGTATAACGACCATAATACGATTCCAGAAGATATTGGTTACGTATGTGAAAAGTATAATGAATTTAGCAAATCAGATATATGCGATGATGAGCTTTTTGGAAGAATACTAAAATTCGCATTAGCTATAGCGTTGGACGAAACAAGAAAGTGGGCAAGAACATCTATAGTTTATCAATACATCAATCAAGCCTATAATAATCATTTTATGCGCTGGTCCGGTCGTACAAATGCTACTCTAGCTGTAGAGAGATTAAATAATATACAAAATAAGTTGCTAAAAATATTCGATCCTAATTGTAATCCTGGATGTGCAATTATCCTTGTTATAGAAGATATATTAAAAAAGAAAGAGTTAAATCCCTTAGAAAGATGCAAATTATTACTTGCCAAAGTTAGAGCAATTATAAATGTGACAGCACCTTTTTGTGTAAGAGAAAAAGCTGTCGACGCAATTGTCCGTCTACCATATCCATTACCACATTTTGATACAGCTTTAAAATCATTACAAACTAGTAAAAATGCATATGCAATAGAAAAAATATTCAATGCTGCAAATGGAAATCTTGCTCTAAATTATCCTAAAGGGTCTAATAATTATGATGTTTGGGAATGCATAATGAAAAGTATGAGCAAAATTCCATATAATCTACCTAATTATTATCATATATTAGAGGCTATTACATGGGTCACCAAGTATAACGTCGATTTTCCACTATCATTCGCTATAGAAGTTGATGGATTAATTACTACGGAAATTGCAGCAAATGAAAAACAACCATATGGTGAAAAAAAGACTTATGATCAGAGATATGCAATTCGTTTCTTCTGCTATAGATATATTGCTCAAGGAATAAATGAACATGACCAAGTTTTTTTACCTGATAACCCTTCTCTTAAAGGAAAAATTTTTAGTATTATTGGGGAGATTCCACTGGATAGTTACTATAATGTATACTATGTATATAGGTTGTGCAAGGCCTATAATGTTATAACTGATAAAATGCCAGGTGATGATTTGGTAGCTAAGAATGAAAAATTCCTTGAACTTTTGAGGAGAGCTGCCATCGTTGAAAAAGATACGCAAATAGAAACACCAGTGTACTTAAAAGGCACTGGTGGAATAGATGACTTATTTGGTAAAGTTTGTCCGCAAAAAGAAAAGGCTGAGAAATTATTAGTTAACCCAAGAATTGCTAAAGATGCTACATATTATCCACTTTAATAAAAACCATGCTTTTTTTAGCATAGTTTTTATTTTATTTCCATAATAACTGGTAGAATAATTGGTCTACGACCAGTCAATTCGTTTATATATGGATTTAATTCTAATATGATTTGATTTTTTAAATCGACATAATTATATTTGACGTTTGATTGTAAATATTTGTTTGCTATTTGTTCTATTTTTTTACTAATAGAAAGAATTAAATCAGTATTTTCATTGACCAGTACAAATCCTCTCGTTGTAACATTTGGATGTATCAATAGCTGCCTTTTATTTATGTCGATATTTAAAATAGCTATTAATATACCATCTTTACTCATCAATTTTCTATCTTTTATTACAACTGAACCAACACTTCCAATTCTTGAACCATCTACATAGACGTCTCCTGCCTGATAGTTCTTTCCACGTTTTACTTCACTTGGATAAATATCTAACGATTGACCATTTTTTAAAACAAAGACATTCTCAGGAGCTATTCCGCACGATACTGCTAAGTTTTTATGACTTTTTAGCATCTTGTATTCTCCATGTATTGGCATGAAATATTCGGGTTTAAATAATCTCAACATCAATCTTAGTTCTTCTTGTTTAGCGTGTCCAGAAGTATGAATGCTATCAAATTCACTGCTGGTTAATACCTTAACACCTTTTAAGTAAAGCTTATTTATAACTCTATTTACACTTGCTGCGTTTCCCGGAATTGGGTTTGACGAAAATACTACGATATCATCAGGCATGAGAGTAATTTGTTTGTGAGTACCTGCCGCTATACGCGATAATGCTGCTAATGGTTCGCCTTGACTACCTGTACAAAGAATGCAAATTTCATTTTTCTTTAACCCCTTAGCATCTATTGGATCTATGAAAATAGATTTATCCGTTATTAAACCGTTCTCAATAGCGATTTCCTTAGCGTTTTCCATACTTCTACCAAAAGTTATTATTTTTCTATTGTGTTCTCTACATGTCTCTACTATGTGTTTAATTCTGTATATATTCGATGCAAAAGTTGCAAGTATAATTCTATTAGCAGTATATTTATCAAAAATTGAATTTATTGTTTCATCAACACAAGATTCACTTTTAGAAAATCCTTCTATTAAAGCATTAGTTGAATCGCTCATTAATAATTTTACGCCTTGTTCACCAATTCTTGCCATCTTATGTATATCACTCATAGGTCCGATCGGTGTCAAATCGAATTTAAAGTCACCCGTTTGAACTATAACGCCACTAGGAGTATGCACTACAACACAATAAGAATCTGGAATGGAGTGACTAGTTCTAACGAATTCTATGCTCATAGTCTTAAACTTATAGAATGAGTCATCATTGAATATTTCGAACTCATCATATGAAATGTCCCTATCGACTAATTTTTTCTTAATTAAGTCCTTAGCAATTTTTGCTGTATATATTTTAGGTATATTTACACTTGCAAGTAAAAATGGGATGCCACCAATGTGGTCCTCGTGTCCGTGAGTTATAAATAGACCTACAATTTTGTCTTCATTTTCTTTTAAAAATGAAATGTCTTGTATGACATAGTCTACACCTAAAAGGTCGTCTTCTGGAAACATTACCCCAGCATCTATTATTATTATTTCTTCATCTGTCTTAACAACATACATATTTTTTCCGACTTCGCCTAATCCACCTAAGGCAAAGACAGAAGTAGATTTCTCTATTTCAGCCATATTTTTCCTTCTTTCATTTTAATTAATAATTATTAAAGCGTCATTTGATATATAAATTATAACAAAGTGTATTTGAATTTTCAAGTGAATGCTGGTATACTTTACATTGAGGGTGATAAAATGAATAAAAAAGGTTTTACTATTGTAGAGATTCTTTTTGTGATTGCAATTATTGGTATTATTACGACCATAACGGTAATAGTAGTACAAAACACCAAAGATAAAGCTAGTTCTGCCATTATAGAACAGGAGAAAAAAGAGATTGATACATCACTTAGAATACTTGGCATCGATTTAAATGATTATGAAAGTGACATATATAATTGTATGGACGGTTCTTGGATTGAAACTAAATGCCATATGAACACTAGTACTAATAAATGGCAGTGGATTAAAGTGGATGTACAAGATTTGAAAGAACATGGATATTTAAAAGATAGCAGTTCTCGCTGTAGCGGAGAAGTTACACTATATAATGGAACTGATGACGTTTTACCGGAAGTAACTGCAGAATGCAACTAGGAGGAAAATATGGGCTTATTTGATAAACTAAAAAGCACTTTTAAAAAGGACAAAAACGGCGCTCAAGAGTACGAAGTTGGACTTACGAAAACAAGAGAAGAATTTGTATCCAAACTAAATATTCTTGGAATAAAATATACCAAAATTAACGATGATTACTTCGATGAATTAGAAAACATTTTAATAAGCGCTGATATCGGTGTTGGAACTGTATGTAAATTATTGGATCGATTAAGGAGTCGTGTAAAAGAAGAGCACATAACTAATAGCAAGGAATTGAACGAAGTTATCGTGGACGAAATGTTCATGATTTATGTCGGAAATGATCAACTAAGCGATAAAATAAACATCAATCCAGATGGACCTACAGTTATATTAGTTGTTGGAGTCAATGGAGTAGGTAAAACTACGACTATAGGGAAACTTGCTAAAAAGTACGTTAATGAAGGAAAAAAAGTAATGTTAATTGCAGGTGACACATTTAGAGCGGGAGCAGTAGAACAGTTAAAAATATGGGCTGATAGAAGTGGCGCAGAATTTTACGGAAAAGATAACAGTGACCCTGCTGGAGTAATCTTCGATGGATTAACACTTGCTAAAGAAAAGAAAACAGATATTGTTTTAATAGATACTGCAGGAAGATTACAAAATAAAACAGGATTAATGGCGGAATTAGAAAAAATAAATAGAGTAATCGCCAAGCATGTAGACAATGCACCACAGGAAACACTATTAGTAATAGATGCCGCAACAGGCCAAAACGGCATTAGCCAAGCAGAAAGTTTTAAAGAAATAACCAATATTACAGGAATAGTTTTAACTAAACTAGATGGCACAGCAAAAGGTGGAATAGTTTTAGCGATAAAGGATTCAGTAGGCTTGCCAGTTAAGTTTATAGGTCTTGGTGAAGGAATAGATGATTTAAAGCCTTTTGATATCGAATCTTATATATATGGCTTATTTAAGGATATGATGTAATGGAAGATAATATTTATTATACTGAACTATATGACATTTATGGAGAGCTTCTAAGTCAAAAACAACAAAGTTATTTTTACGATTATTATTTTGACAATCTTTTATTAGATGAAATCGCTTCAAATGATGGAGTTAGTAAGAATGCTGTTAGTAAGCAAATAAAACAAGCTAAAAAAAATCTGGAGTTTTATGAGACTAAGTTACATTTGCTAGCTAAAGATAAGAAAATTAGAAAAGAGTTTGCAAATGAAGAAGCGATATTGAATAGAATTTATAAATGTGATATTATTAATAATATAAAGGAGGATTAAAATGATAGGTTTTATAATTGCAGGCGTTATTCTTTTAGTAATAGTTTTATATGTAGTTGCAACATATAATGGACTAGTTAGTTTGAGAAATAAGGTGAACGATCAATGGAGTCAAATCGATGTCGAGTTGAAAAGAAGATTTGATCTTATTCCAAACTTAGTTAATACAGTAAAGGGTTATGCAAAGCATGAAGATGAAACTCTCGAAAAAGTAATTAAGGCAAGGAATTCTTATTTATCTAGTGGTACTAGAGAACAAGCAATGGAAGCAGATAGTGAACTATCTAGTGCAATAAATAAATTGTTTGCATTAAGCGAAGCTTATCCAGACTTAAAGGCCAATGAAAGTTTCCTTGATTTACAAGCTCAACTTAAAGAAACTGAAGAAAAAATCAGCTTTGCTCGTAAGTTCTATAATGACACAGCTTTATTATTAAACAATAAAGTTGACATGTTTCCGTCTAATCTTATCGCAAGCTTATTCAAGTTTAGTAAAGTTGAATTCTTCAAAGCAAACGAAACTGAAAGAGAAAATGTCAAAGTCGAATTCTAATCTCAACATGTGTTGAGATTTTTTCGTGTAAACTGTGTGTAATCTTTCCAAAATCGTCTAATAAATTACTATATAATAGTGTTATACTAGTAGTGTAGAATAAGCCCTAATTACATGGAAATTTGACAAAAAAGGTAAAAAGTGCTAGAATAACCACCAATTAAAGGAATAAGGGGGATTTTTATGAAAGGATACATACTTGATTATGTTAATGAAAATGAGTATCGTAAATTGGAAAGAGCATTGAAAAAGTATAATATGCTCGCTTTTAAGAAACTCAATTTCGAATATTACCCAAAACTTAGAAGCGGTCAGTTTTTAGGAGAAAAGGTTGAAACAAACAAGGAAGCTAAAACAGTAAAATATGAACTTAAATTGCCAAGTGACCACATGTTTAGTCAAGTACACGGAGATATAAAGCTTCATTATATTGTTTATCTAGAACAAAATGTCGTTATGTTAGATACTTTAACTCCATCTGATATATTACTTGAAGGACACATGGCTGAGCTTACAACTTATAAGGGCGTAATGATTAGTAAACAAAATGAAGCAAAAGATATGTTTAAAATAGACTTATTAAATATGTTAAATAAGGACTAGTACAGTCCTTTTTATTTTTTATAATCTATTAAGGTAATAAAATTTTCTCAACTGATTTTAGCACTATATATCAAAGTCTTATATTTTTACAATAAATTAGAAATAATATGTTTGCAATGCAAATAAATGTAATCTATTATCATAATTTAATATACATCGAGCGAATGTATTTTTTAGTTTAATGGATTTACTTTTTAATTTTAAGATTATATAATTTAAATAAGGAGAAATAAATTATGTATAAAAATCAAAAAATATTAATACTAGGGATGGCAAGAAGTGGCTATGAAGTTGCTAAATTGTTACACGATTACAATAACGAAATAATAATAACAGATACAAAGGAACAAGATAAAAATAATGTTTCGGAGCTAACTAATCTTGGAATTAAAGTAATGATTACTAGTGAGCAGGCTGATATTTTAGACGCTACATTCTCTTGTTTAGTAAAAAATCCTGGCATAAAGTATGATAATCCAGTGGTCGTTAAGGCAAAAGAGTTAGGCATTAATATAGTAAATGAAGTAGAGGTCGCTTATTCTTTTATGAATAAGGAAGTAAATATAATAGGTGTAACGGGGTCAAATGGTAAGACTACTACTAGTACCTTAATATATAATTTTTTAAAAGAAGAAAAGGAAAAAGTCTATTTTGGCGGTAATGTTGGTATTCCTCTTTCAAAATTTGTAAGAGATATTGAAAAGGATTCTTATTTAGTACTTGAGATATCTGATCATCAATTATGTGATATGTATAATTTTAGGACAAACGTTTCAGTTTTAACTAATGTTACTCCAACACATTTAGATTTTCACCCTTCATATGATGTTTACAAGAGTATGAAAAAAAGAATTTTCAATAATCATACAGAAAGCAATTACGCTATTATAAATATTGACAATGAAGAAAGCAAAAATATTACAGAAGATATACCAAGTACAAAAATTTATTTTGGATCGAGCATAAAAGCAATGGCTTATTACGATGACGAAGCAGTTTATTATAATAACGAAGAAATAATAAAAATAAAAGATATCCTATTAAAAGGCAAACATAACTACGAAAATATTACCGCTGCTATATGCGCAGTTAAAATATACGGTGTATCAAATGAAGCGATACGAAAAGTATTAATGGAATTTAAAGGAGTAGAACATAGGTTAGAGTTTGTAAAAGAATACAATGGAATTAGCTTTTATAATGATAGCAAAGCAACTAACTGTGTATCAACAAATATCGCATTAAAATCCTTTAATAAAAAAATAATATTATTATTAGGAGGAACAGATAGAGGGCACTCTTTTTATGATTTAAAAGATAACTTAAAGAATGTAAAATATATATTTTGTTATGGTGAAACGAAAGATAGAATAGAGCTCTTTGCTAATGATGTTGGTATAATGTGTTTTAAATTTAATACATTAAAAGATTGTATGTATAAAATAAAAGATATAATGAAAAAGGATGATATAGTACTTTTATCACCGGCATGTGCCTCATGGGACCAATATTCTTCTTTTGAAGATAGAGGAAAAGAATTTAAAAATTTAGTAGAGGAGATTACGAGTGAATAAAAAGATATATATGTCAGGTATAGGCGGGATAAGTATGAGCGGTATCGCCGAAATACTTGAGAACTATGGATATTTTGTAAGCGGGTCAGATATTACTATGAGCGATACAGTAAAGCATTTAATTGAAAAAGGTATAAATGTAAATATTGGTCAAGTAAAAGAAAATATTACAGAAGATTACGACTTGTTTGTTTATACTGCTGCAATTAGTCCGGATAATGAAGAATTATTAAGGGCGAAGGAACTTGGCATCAAAACAATGGAAAGAGGGAAGTTCTTAGGCGAACTTACAAAAAAATTCAAAGACACTATTGGCGTAGCTGGTACCCATGGTAAAACTACAACATCATCAATGGTTACATGTGTATTTATTAAAGCCCAAAAGGATCCTACCGTTCAAATTGGTGCATATTTAAAAAATATTGGTGGTAACTTCGTAGTAGGCAAGAGCGACTATTTTATTATTGAGTCATGCGAATATAAAGATAGCTTTCAAAATTTTGCATTGCGAAGTACAATTGTAACTAATATAGATAATGACCACTTAGACTATTTTAAAACAATCGACAATATTTCCGCTTCATTCAAAAAGTATGTTTCTAAGTTACCTAAAGATGGCCTCTTGGTTGTTAATATGGATGATAATAGATGTTATGAGTTGAAAGATTTTACAAATGCTGCAATATTAACGACAAGCATATCAAATAACCAAGCAAACTTTTATGCAGAAAATATCGAGTTTGACGATATTGGTTGTCCAAGCTTTGACGTTTTTTATAATGGAGAAAAAGTAATAAAAGTTAAATTAAATGTCAAAGGCGAGCACAATATTTCAAATGCTTTAGAGTGTTTTGCATTGTGCTATTGGTATGGTATTGATCCTGCTATTATTGCATCGGGGTTATTAGAGTTTACTGGGTCCTCAAGAAGAATGGAGTATAAGGGTGATTTTATGGGAGCAAAAGTATATGACGATTATGCTCATCACCCAACGGAAATACTCGCTACCTCTAAAGCCATAGTAAAAGAAAAATACAATGAGACATATGCAATATTCGAGCCACACACATATAGTAGAGTTTTAGCACATAAAAAGGAATTTGCAGAATCTTTACGTCTTTTTGATCATATTATAGTTACCGACATATATGCAGCAAGAGAGCAAAATATCTATGGTGTTAGTTCACTAGATATTATCAATGAACTATTAGAAATTAAAAAAGATGCTATATATTTAAAAGATTATGAAGAAATAAAAGATTACTTATCTACAAAAATAAAACAAAACGACATCATAATAACATTAGGCGCTGGCAATGTAACTAAGATAGCTAATAATCTAATAAAAGAGACAAATAATTAATAAATATTTGCCTCTTTTATATAGATCTATTCTGGTAATATAAAAACCATAAATTCTATAATTTTATTAGGAACATTTAATGTGAGTGTCGTCCTCCAGTCTTGAAAAAGGAAGGAGGTAGATATCGATGAAAAAAAGAGTTT
>CACYEG010000027.1 GCA_902773365.1 uncultured Erysipelotrichaceae bacterium | reverse complement strand
TGATGTGCACTATTATCTCTATGAATTACTTTGCAAGTCTCCCTTGGATAAAATAAGTATGACATCATCTTATCAAAATCATGTAGTTTTATTTGCGGATAGATTAATTCATATTCTTTTTTGCTTAAATATTTCTTTGCTAGGAAATCTACTACTTTACGATGTTTATATGTATATTTAATGCTTTCTAAATTATCCATTTTTATAACACTTACTCCCCTTCTAATCGTTTTATTATTTATATTTTTCTTACTAATCTTTTTCCTTCACTAAAATGACAGTCAGAAGTGCAAGTAAAGTCTGGGAAAGTACATCTTGCTCCGTGAGAGTATTTTTCAATATCTTCTGCAAGTGGGTCATGAGCTTCTTCTAAAGCTTTTTTGTATTTTAATAAAGTTTCTCTAGTTTGTTCCATTATCTCAAGTTGTGCTGCAGAACATAGTCTTTCTTTGCACTTTAAGATAAAGTCTTCATACTTTCCTGTCTCACGAATTCTAACCATTTCTCCGATTGGATTAACCTTCTTAACTGATTGAATATCTCTTAACCATTCATCTACTAACATTTGATCATCTTCGATGATTGGTGGAACATAATAACTTTTTTCATCTAACATCTCTAATTGATAATCTAAAGTTCTATGTCTTTGAGCTTGTGCATACTGAGCAAACGATCCATCATATGTTGTTGAATATACATTTCCAAAATAGTCTGGTCTTTTGTCTAAGCCTTTTCCAAATAGAGAAATTGTTCTACATTTTTCGTTTCTCATTAAGCCTTCTTCAAGTACATTAACATCATCAAGTGCTTCGATAAATTCACTCATAGATTTTGCTAATTTTCTCTCGAATGGATTTTTCATATCAGCATTATTAATATATTCTTGCATCCATGATGCGATATAGTTTATTTGTCTTAATGATGTAGTATAAATCATTTCTGTAGGCATGAAAACTGTTATTAAGTTTCTAGCATTTTCTTGTGCTAGTTTTTTAATTTTAGAATCATTATAGATATCTCCATATCTTTCTTTAATTTTAATTATAAATATTTCAAGCCATTTATTATATAATCTTTCTTCGTCTGCTGTAATAATTGATCCAGGTGCTTTTTCTATTCTTGTATATCTTCCTGATTTTTCACTAGTTGTATATTGATGTTCATTATTTATTACCATTGCAAGTATCTTTGGTATATTGTGTATGTTAAAACTGATCATTATATGATCATAAACACTGTGATGTCCATTGTTTAATGTCATATCTACTCTACGCATAGTCTTTTCAATTGGTTCGTTTGCTAAATGTTCAAATCCTTCTTTGTCATAACAAACTCCCGCTATTTTTCCAGATAATTTAATTGCCTCTTCTCTGTCAAAAGTTCCGTCTTCCTTTAAAAAATGATTAGGCAAAATATCAATTTTTACTTTTAATTTTTCCATATTACCTCCTATTAATACCTTCCTTTATTTATTAAAATTTGTTGCTACACTTTTAATATTTTGTAATGCAAAACGATATTTTTGTTTTACTTTAGGGTATTTTGCGTGGTCTACCTCACTTAAAAACATATCTAATGGTCTTGCATATAACGTTTGATCCCCGTATAGCGCTCTATAAATAACTAAGTCGCTTTTATCCTCTGAATACTTAGCTATGTCCTCTACTATATATAAATCTCCTTTAAAATGTTTATATATACCATGTATCTTAATTTTTCTCATTTTTACCTCCTATCTCTTCAACATATTTTAATGTCTCTTCTTTTATTTTTTTATCATATTTTATTATATCTTCAATGGTATTTAGTTCTTCTTTTTCATGACTATTCATAATTTTTTCAATACCATTTGGAATATCCAAATAATTTATTTTTCCTTTTAGAAAGCTATTAACTAATACTTCATCTGCCGCATTTAATATTACTTCATAGTTATGACCTTTATTAAGCGCTTCATAGGCTAGTTTTAAACATTTAAATTTTTCTAAATCAGGCTTTTCGAAGACTAGATTTTTTAATGTAAATAAATCTACTCTTTCTAAATTATTTGCTACTCTTTTACTTATATTTATTGCATACGAAATTGGTATTTCCATAGACTTTGGTCCTAAGTTTGCCATTATGGTACCGTCATTAAACTGAACTGCCGAGTGCATGATACTTTGTCTATGAACTACTACTTCGATGTTTTTGGGGTCTATATCAAATAACCATTTAGCTTCAATTACTTCAAAACCCTTATTC
>CACYEG010000026.1 GCA_902773365.1 uncultured Erysipelotrichaceae bacterium | reverse complement strand
TATGGGAATAATAAACTAAACCGAATTTTAGCATTAACTTTAAGAAATAATAAAAAAATAGTACTTAAAATATTAAGTGCTTTTTTCTACAACTATGATGACTTGTAACAGTAGATAAGTATGTAGTATGATGCAGATGGATACGTTTGAACAATCAGATGCTTTCCCTTTCTTTTATTTTACTTGTGTATAATAATAGAAAGGTGGTGTTCATTATGCTTAAAAGAGAAAAAGCTCTCTATATAGTAATATTTTTACTTATATACATAATTATCACCTTATTAAATAGATAAAAGAAAAGCATCTGAATCAATTTAGTTGAGACAGATGCATCCAAACAGGGATTGCATTTGATTCACCCAATCAAATGTATCCTTCTTTTATTTTATGCAATTTTTCTTTGCTATATACATAATAACATAATTGCCTGTATTTGTCAAAATCAGTATTCTTGTGGTTCCCTTTATGTTTGCACATGTTTTTAGCAAAACTTGGTTTCCTAAACATATTGAAAATATTTTTATAGGATGTGATATAATCTTTATAGGAGAGTAGTAAATATGTTGTTAAAAAGTAATAGAGAATTAAAGCAAAAAGATTTTAAAAATGAAAAAGAACTTCAGACGTATTTTGAAGCAAATCTAGAGAAAATATTAGGGTTAAAATTTATAGAGAGTGAAGTAACAGTCGGAAACTTTAGATTAGATACTCTTGCTTTTGATGAGGAATCTAATTCTTTTATGATAATCGAGTATAAAAATATTAAGAATCACAGTTTAGTAGATCAGGGATATACATACTTAAAGCTTTTGCTAGAAAGGAAAGCGGATTTTACATTAAAGTACTCTCACTTTTTGGGTAAGACTGTCGATATTAAAGATATAGATTGGAGTCAGTCTAGAATAATATTCGTTTCACCAGTTTTTACGTCATATCAATTGAATGCTGCAGATTTTAAAAATATACCAATTGACTTGATAAAAGTAGCAAGATATGACGAAGATATTGTGGAAATAGTCAAAATACCAAAAAGTAGTAACGTAAGAGTAGAAGAGATAGATATTGCAAATGACAATGAAGTAAATAAGGAAATCGTCGTATATACTGAAGATGAGCATTTGAATAAACTTAGTGAAAATTTAAAAAGTGTGTACTATGAACTTAAAGATAGGGTTTTGAAACTAGATGATATCGACATCGACGTTAAAAAGTGTTATATCGCATTTAAGGGCGCCAAAAATATAATCGATGTCGAATGCAAACAAAAAAAGATAATAGTATTTATAAACATGAAATTCGGTACACTAGTAGATCCTTTAAATATAACGAACAATTTATTTAACGTAGGACACCATGGTAATGGGGACTATTGTGTAGAGTTAACTAGCATAGATCAGATAGACTCGATAATGCCATTAATTAGACAGTCCCTTGAAAATAATAAAAAATAATATAGGATTATGCAACAGGTTAAAAGTTCACAATTAAGTGCAAATATATTAAAAAAGTTTAAATATTTCAATTTTTTTGTTGCATTATACAAAGTATTATGATATATTATTAATGTAGACATAAGCTAATTGTAGTTGTTGTCTATAATTTTTCTGGGAAGTAAGACATCTTACCGGGTGTATGCTTCCCTCTGTGGGACACTCTTGATTTAAGTAGTCTATCTTAAGAACTGTAATTGAATATTTTGATTAGAGTTCAAGATTAAAGTGAATTCTAAATCTATATAAGAATATTTACTTACAGTATAGACGAGGCAAGTCAAACCTATATACCGCAATTTTTTAGGCAAGTAGCAAAATATAGGTGTGGAAGTGATTATCCATGAGTTGTAAACAATTAAATAAGAAAGCGCGCATTTATTTAATTGCATATTTGCAAAGGGAATCAATTTAATCAGGTTGATTCTTTTTTTGTTCAGTAACTTGAATATACAATAAAATAATTTTGTGATACAATTATTTAGTACGGAAGTGATTTATTTGAGAGTAGCAGTTTGTTCTACATATAGTGAAAACATCGATAAAAAATATTATGATGCATCGAAAGAAGTGTTAGAGTTTTTAGCGCAAAGTGGATGTGATTTAAATTGGGGAAGTGGATCTTTATCATTAATGGGACTATCCTATAATGTCTTTAAAGAACATAATAGAAAAATATATGGTTATACCACTCAAAAATATGTAAATTTTTTGGAAGATTTAAAATATGCGACACATACGATATATGATACGACATTTGATTTAAAGAAAAACTTATTCGAGTCATCTGATTTTATTTTAATACTTCCTGGTGGAATTGGAACAGTTTCAGAATTTCTTGCATATTTAGAAGAAATTAGAAGCAATGATAAACTAGTCCCATTAATCTTATATAATGCATATGGACATTATGATACGACTATCGCACTAATAGATGATTTAATCAAAAGATCATTCAATAATTTAAATATAAGAAACTTCTTTAAAGTAGTAGATAATATAGAAGATTTTAAAAAGATATATGGAGAAATAAATAACTGAAATGAGTGTTTATTTTTCTTTTTTATTTACCATAATAAATGTAGAAAGGAATAATTTATATGACACAAAAAGAACTACTATATGTCGAAGACGCTATAGGACACGAAAAAAGTTTATCATCTATTTTAGAACAGTCCGTAGAAAGCATCCAAGACGAAGATTTAAAAGTCTTCTTACAAAAAGAGTGTGAAAAACACAAGACGATGGAACAAAAACTTATGAGCATACTTAAGGAGGTGTCAAAATGAGCGACCAATTAATCATGGAAAACTATCTACTTCTTTTAAAAAGTACCATGGAAGTATATGTACATGGCACTCTGGAAAGTTCAAATAAGATAGTAAAAGACACTTTAAAATGTGGATTAGACGAAACAGTTAAACATCAGGGACGTACTTATGATATCATGACAGAATATGGTTGGTACAAAGTACAAAATGTTGAACCAAAGGAAATAAAAAATACGATTAAAAAGATAGAACAAAGTGCTTCTTAGGAGGCATTTTTATTTGGTTGAAATTTTGTGATAAGGTGATATAATATCGTAGCGCAAAGAAGGGGGTGAAGCAAAATGGAATTCGGTTTTGCTAAAGATTCTAAAGATCCTAATGTTTTTGTTGCTCCTGAAAGTTTTTTTAAAAGCCTTGTGCCATTAACTAGCGGAGATGAAGGAATAGTATACACTTGCCAAATAAATGGAACAATATACGCAGTTAAAAAGATTTCTTTACGAGAAGATTATACTACAAGGGGTTTTATTCTTAATAAAATGAGAAAAGTAGAAGCTTTATCTAAAACGCCACAAAACCGTCATATCGTCAATATATATGGTCCTGTTAGAATGGAAAATGGACCAACTATGCCGCGTCATTATCTAATGGATTTTTATCGCTATAAATTTCAGTTTGACGACTTGGATGTATATAGCCCATTATATAATAAAAGAATAGAACTTTTAATAGGAGTATGTGAAGGTATGGAGTTTTCACATCTAAATAATATATATTTGGGTGACCTAAAAATTGATAATATTGGGTTTGATTCAAATAATGGATACTCGCCGGTAATTTTAGATAGAAATTTTAATGCTTTAATTGATCCAGAAACAGGAGATTTTTTGGGATTCGATTTTATATGTATCACAATGCATAACATTTTAAGAAGGTATAGTTATAAAAATGCAAAAAAGGCCATTAAACTTGGAAATGATTTAAACTTGTTACGTGCACTAGATATTCACGCCTTTACTATAATGGCCTTAAGAATAATAACGGGAAATCCAGTGTGGGATTCTAGTATGTCTAAAGTCACAGCAAAAAATGAGCTAGAAAATTTATTTTTGTTAAGGAGAATAACTTTAGAAGAAAAAGAGATGTTAGAGGCAATACTATCGGATTCCATAGAAAAGCCATCACCTTTGCTTATATTGAAACCTCTAAATGAAAGAGTAGAAACTTTTAGTCCATTCATCTTGTAATCTCACCCT
>CACYEG010000025.1 GCA_902773365.1 uncultured Erysipelotrichaceae bacterium | reverse complement strand
TCTTTTAAAGGAAGACGATTTAATATTATTTAAGGGATCAAATGGCATTAAACTTTTTAATATAGTTGAGCAAATAAAATGACAGCTTACGCTGCCGTTTTATTTGGCGAACAATGTACATTTTCTGGCCAATTCATCTATATTTTGATAATAATAACAAATTTCCTTTATCATTTGTATAACTTGTTGCTCAGCATTATTCTTCAAATAAATATCAGTCGTTTTATTTATTAAAGTTATATCTAAATTATAATATAAAAAGTCAAAACGCCCAAGTAGATTTGGCACTAATAATTCTTTGAAGTCAATGCCGCTAATATCAATATACATTTTATAAACTTTAAAAAATGTTTTTAATTTTTTGTAGTCAATATTTAAATCTGCTAGACCACTCCATCTTAAAGCCGTCTCTATAAAATCTATTTCAGTATCATCATATCGCGCCGATTCGAAATCGATTAAATATGGAACATTTTTTTCCAAATTACGTTAGTATCTTTAATATCTCTATGACAAATACATAATCGTGGATTTTTACTATTCTTTATATATATTACATAACTAAAAGTTGTATTTTTCTTTAATATTTTTACTATTTATATATTCAATAAAAGCCATAATACCTCTTATATATTAGTTTTAAAAACTATATAGTGGAATTAAATCTAAATTAACTTGTCCTATTTTGAAAGTATTCTTCAACCTTTTTAATATCTTCTTTATTCTTAATGGGTAAAAATTCATCATTCTTTACTCTATATAGTAGCATGTCGTCAGCATATTTAAAGGAGTTAAAAATAAGTTTTTCAAATTTAAATGAATTAGGGGACGAAGGCTCAATAATTATTCCATCATCATCTACATATTTATTCTTTTTGTATGTCCTATTATATCCAAACTCTATTTTAGATATTTTATCTAAAAAACTTAATGAAATCATATGATAGGTAATATTAATATCTCTAAAAATATAATTACCATCATCATCTTTAGCGTTAGTAACTTCTGGTGTAATATACTGACTAGGTATCATTGATGGGTGACCATTATACTTACAAAAAACATAATTTTTTGATTGCTCATCTTCTTTTAATAGCGTTTTTGTCCCAATATCGTATCCGAGATCAACGGTTGAGCCTATAAAACATGGATCAACCAATTTGGTTAATATGTTATCGACGGTAGTAAATAGTATATATTTTATTTTGTCTTGCTTCATTTTTTTGATAAGGCCATTATTTTCTAATGAATTAAAAACATCCCCGTTACCTCTTGGACCAAAAGCAACATGATGTTTCTCAGATAAAATTATTTTTCCTTTTACATCAAGAATTGGCAAATTACCCTGAGTAAAAAAAATTATTTTATCTTTTGGATAGTCAAAATACTTATGATTTTCAAAAAAATCTATTGTCTTTTCTCTGTTTAATGTACTTACCATGATATATAAACTAATGTAAACACCGTATTTTTTATGTGCAGACTTTAGTTGATCAATATAAGTTTCAAACAAACTTTTCATTTTACCTTTAATATTTAGTTCTAAAGTCCCTTTCGGAATATCCAACCCTAGGCGAGAGGCATTCCCGCCAGCCATTATTACAATTGCATATTCATTATTAATTATAATATTTTTTCCAGTTTGACAAAACGATTTTCTATCCTTGTCATTTATATCATATATGCATTTTAAATTAGATACTTTACTCACGTCAAATAAATCGTCTTTATATGAGTTTACATATAATGAGTTTATTAACTTAAAATCTATTTTTTTTATGTCATTTTTTAATTCTTGTTTTTGCATTTTATTTAAGGTTTTATAGAACTTTAGTAGGTGCGATTGATGGTAATAATTTAATAAAAATCTATTCATTATTGCTCTCCCATTTCTCATTATAAATGTCTCAATACTTTACTTGGATCTACTCCCATAGTTTCAAGTGACGCTTCTATTTTTCTTCTATCAACAGGGTGTTGGCCTACAGCCCCACTGGCAACTGTTTTCATCCAATCAATATATACTCGTTTTAGTGTTTCAAGATAATTGACTTTAATTATTTCAACGCGTATTCCATTTTGCACGGCAGCATCATCTATTAAGGCATATGTTAAAAAATCATCAATTCTTGCTACATATTTATCAGAATCATCCTTAATAAGATAATTGTGTTCTCCAGCACTTCCAACATTAATAATCGCTCTTTGATTGTCTAATATATCAAATTGTTGTCCGTATAACATATCCTTTGAAAAAACTTCTAGCCTTTCGCCGTTATCGAATGCAATATAACTCATATGAGTATGTCCAACTATCGATACTTGGGGCTCATCGGTTTCAAACATTCTTTTATATTCTTTGGTTGGAATTGTTCGATCTTTAGCAGATGTTTGGTCATTGTGATCGAAAAGAGGATTAAATATTTTTTCCAAATCTTCTGGACATGAATGATAAAATCTCGAGACAACACTACCAATTTGTAGTTGTTCTTTTTCTGGTAAAGAATTTAAATAATTAATTCTTTCAATACCAAGTTCTGTTCTTGCAAATCTGTAATTTTCATTTTGCGCAACATTGTCATCACAGTTTCCCTTAATGACAGTAATACAATTTGATTTAACCATATCGACAACTTGTCTAGGATGGAAATACTTTGCAACCATATCACCTAAACAAATAAGTTGATTCGCTCCACGCCTTTCAGCATCTTGAAATATTAACTCTAGTGCTTGTTTATTAGCGTGAACATCCGAAAAAATAGCATATTTAGTCATAATATCACCATTTAAATATTAATCTTTTTACTTCAATATATGTACAGTATATCAAAAAAAGAGTATAAAAGCAAAAAAAGTCATTTTATTGCCATAAATTGGTGTTGACTTTTTGTTTTGACTCATTTTCAAAATATGCTTTGACTTCTCTTAATGGTAAAATTTTATTTGCATGATTAACTATAATATCTTGATTTAATCTACTTGCTAAATAAAAAACCCTTCTTACATATTCACTGTCACCTGCATACATTTCTTGGAAGCTTTTTCTTAACGATAATACTGGGTACAGTGCAAGCCTAGTATCACCCTTTTTTGTATAATACATGTCTTTTACATGTTCCTTACCTAAATTTCCAATTTCTACTACTGGTAATAGAAGTGTTTCTAAATCTGTAATTGGCATTTAATCATTCCTTTTAGTAAAAAAATATGCGAGTTTTTAAAAGTTTATTCTTTTACTATTTGAGTTTCCATTGATACTCTAAGTGAAATGAAAAGTAATCCAATTATAGTAAGTGTGCTACTTCCACCATAACTCAAAAGTGGCAAAGGTACACCAGTAAGTGGTATGAGCGCTAATAAGCCACCTATATTGATGATTAAATGTAAAATTAATAGAACTGCTGTACCAAATGCAATCATTGAACCAGCCAAACTTTTTGCACGTCTTGCAATGACTACTAGTCTAAATGCAATAAATAAATATAAGAGCAATACACCAGCCCCAACGATACTACCGAGTTCTTCTACTATTATTGGAAAAATGAAGTCGGTATGTGCTTCTGGTAAATATAAATACTTTTGAGTACTATTACCTAACCCTACTCCAAATAACCCACCATTATTGATTGCAATCATTCCATTGCAAACCTGGTATCCAGTCTTTAGAGTATATCTCGTACATGGCTTCTTATAGGTAAGACGTGAAGCCTGCTCGCTATTTAATAGTTCTCCACCAAAGATCATGACAAGTACTACGATAGAGAGTGCTATAGTACCGATGATCTTAAATATTTTAACATCTTTATCGTCCTTCGAAAATGGAACTACCATGAACATTATAAAAATTAATAATCCAAGAATTGCCGCAGTACCTAAATCGGGTTGCAAAAAGATTAAAAAAACTACTGCACCACAGGCAATAATCGGTCTTAAAAAGAAGAATCTTTGATTATTTGATAGATGTCTATCAAAAAATTCTGCAAGATAAATGATAATTATTGCCTTGGCAAATTCACTTGGCTGTAGCGAAAAGAAACCTAAGCGGTACCAGCTTTGAGCTCCATTTGTAACTTTACTATATAAAAGTAATCCAATTAGTGCAAAAATAATACCAATCATAAGAAGAGACTTCCATTTATTATAATTTTTAACTGGAATCCTAAGTATAATTAACAAGCCTACTAGATAACCAACTGCCATGACAATCAATTGCTTTTTAAAGAAGTATGAAGATGATACACCGTATTGTAAAATAGCAGAAATACTAGATGAACTAAAGACCATGACTAAGCCTAATATACTAAGTATAATCATAGATATAAATAGTGGCTTATCTATTTTTTTAATACTAGATTTCATGATATTCACCACTATAATTTTATCATAATAGTGTTCTAATTTAAATAAAAAAAGTGATTATTTAATCACCTTTACAGCTTTATAACCGTAAACACTCAATATTCTTACAGCACGAGTACTCCTGGTACCATTATAACAATAAAAATAGTATGTCTTAGTTTTATCTAAATATTTGCTGGGATTATCCAATATTTTTGAGAGTTTAAGGTTTATGCTGCCCTTAATGGAAACAAAGTCAGACTCATCTTCTAAACTAATAAGAGGCCCCATGTCCATTCTGTATTCATCAATACTAATCGTCTTCATATTAGTATTATATGTACTAATCATTATTAAGTTCGTATAATATGATGCTGGTTGCGACTCCGACGTTTAGTGATTCGCATAATTCATTCATTTTGATATGGATAAATTCGTCGGTGTTTTGTTTAACAAATTCGCTTATGCCAGAGCCTTCATTACCGATTACTATAGCGCTTTTTAAAGGTACCTTAACTTTCTTAATGTCTACACCATCTGTCACACTGGTTGACATAATTTTATACCCATCTTTATGTAATTCATCGAAGATAACGTCTAATGATGATTCTACTATATTTAATTTAAATAACATTCCTTCAGAAGCTCTTATTACTTTACTATTATATATACTTACAGAACCGGTACCTACTATCACTGTATCGATATTAAATGCAACAGCACTTCTCAATATTGTACCCATATTTCCAGGGTTTTGAATGGCATCTAAAATTAGTACCCTACCAAATATATCTGTTGATTTTGTTTTCTTCACTACTCCGATGATCTTTGGTGTAGTTGTTAAAGCGGATATTTTTTTCATAACGCTTTTGCTGACATATGTCTTATTTTCATAGTCAAAATCATATCCATCTAATATGATTACCTCTATTAGATTTTTAGTTTTATAGGCTTCACTTACTAAATGCTCACCTTCGACTAAGAATTTTTCTTCCAAATCTTGGTACTTTCTATCGTTAAGTTTACACCAATATTTTACTCTATCGTTATTAACTGATTCAATCATTTTGACTCTCCCTCAACATTTTCCGTGCCATCTTGTGATATGGATAATATTTTTCTACTTCTTGCCAAAATTCTAGTGAATGATTCATATGTTTAAAGTGACACAATTCATGTATTATGACATAGTCTATAAGCGATACATCTTTTTTTATTAAATCACTATTTAATGTAATACTCATACTTCCTTTATTACATACCCCCCATCTAGTAGACATTTTCCTGATTTTAAGAGTGAATTCAGGTAAATTATCAAACTGAGACTTAAGTCTTTCTAGGCGGCTTGTGAATATAACCTGACATTGATGAAATAAAAACTTATTTAACTCATGAATATCCTTAGAGATTATCTTATTGCCATCTATATAGGTCTTGCTAACTCCATCATACTCTATAATAAATTTATTCCCTAAATAATATATTTCATTTTCATTTAAATCGCTTTTAGGAGTCCGCTTTTTAAGTTTAATTAAACCTAACATATTCTTTTTTATTAGTTTTTCTATTTCAAATTGAGGTGTATAAGTATTACAAGTAACTAGTAAATCATCATCTAACCATTTAAAATAGACATTTTTAATTGGTTTTCTTTTTATGATAACTTTAGTAGGTTTATTATCGATATTTACATACATATGGCTTCACCACTATTCGTTTTTATTTTTAAACTGTATTACTATAGGTGTTCCTTCTAAATCAAAATTGTCACGTAAAGTATTTTCCAAGTATCTTTCGTAGCTAAAATGAACTAATCCTTTATTATTTACGTTAAAAGTAAACTTCGGTGGCATAATTCCTGTTTGGCTTACAAAATATATTTTGAGCCTACGACCTTTATAACTTGGTGCAGGATGAAGTAATTGAGCATCACTTATTACATCGTTAAGTACACTGGTCTTAATCTCTCTATTGGCATTTTCGTATGATGAAATTATCGCTGGCATTAAAGTATGTATCCTCTTTTTAGTCTTAGCACTTAAATAAACTACTTTAGCATATGGTGCGAACTGAAATTCGCTTGCAATAAGTTGCTTCCATTTTTTCATAGCTGTCTCTTCGTTGTTAACAGTGTCCCATTTATTTACAGCGATTACTAAACACTTTCCGGCATCTATGGCATATCCTGCGATATGTTTATCGTGTTCTATTATTCCTTCTTCTGCATTTATAACTAGTACGCATACGTCTGATGCTTCAATGGAATCCAGTGTTCTTGCCAAACTGTATTTTTCTACCGCCTCAGTTACCTTGCCTTTTTTTCTTAGTCCTGCAGTATCGACAACTATATATGGGTTGCCTTCGTAGTTGAACTTAGTATCGACCGCATCCCTTGTCGTACCTGCTTCACTAGATACAATTACTCGCTCTTCCCCCAATAAAGCATTAGTTAGACTACTCTTACCAGTATTTGGCCTACCGATAAATGTAAACTTCAAAACATCACTTTTAGGCAATGTCGCATTTTCATTAAAATCCTTTGTAACTTCCTCAAGCAATTCATCTATTCCAAGTTTATGTTCAGCACTTACAGGCAAAACTATATTGAATCCTAATTCATAAAACATGTATATATTATCTATTCTATTTTTATTGTCTATTTTATTAACTGCAACAATTACTTTTTTATTGGATTTTTTTAAAATAGACGCAATACTCTTATCATTTTCTGTAAGATCGGTAAGACCATCTACCACAAATATAATAACGTCGCTAGAATCTATAGCAATTTCAGCTTGTATCTTGATTCTATCGTTAAAATTTTCTTTTGATAAATCTATACCACCTGTATCTATCAATCTAAATGTCCTATTTTTATATGTTGCTTCGCCAAAAATTCTATCTCTTGTAATACCAGATTCATCTAGAATGATTGCTTTCTTCTGTTTTATAAGTCTATTAAATAAGCTACTTTTACCAGTATTTGGTCTACCAATTAAGCACACTGTATTCATGGTAAATCACCTCTTTCATAATTTTATCAGAAAAACATAAAAAAAGCGAGTACATACTCTAGCTTTCCTCCAAATGATTATTAATGATGTCATATATTTCTTGTTTACCAGTTTTGTTTATACTAGAGAAACATACTAAACAATCTCCATCTTGTAATTTTATTGTATCATTTATAAGTCTCATTTGTTTATCCCTAGCTTTAGCTCCAACTTTATCATATTTTGTTGCAACTAATGTAACAGGTATCTTATAATATTTTAAGTAGTTATACATCAATACATCATCTTCTGTCGGTTTTATTCTAAAATCTATTAACATAAAAACACACTTTAATGCATATCTAGTCTTAAGATAATCTTCAATCATAAGGCCAAATTTTTTCTGCGTTGGTTTATCAACTTTGGCATATCCATATCCTGGAACGTCTACTAAATAGAATTGATTATTGACAAAATAGAAGTTTAATGTCTGAGTTTTACCAGGTGTACTACTCGTATGAGCAAAATTTTTCCTTCCAATTAAAGTATTTATAAAACTACTCTTGCCGACATTACTTCTACCAACTAACAAAAATTCTGGATTATCTCCTTTTGGGTATTGATTCGGTCTAACCGCTATGTTCGATAATTCGACAGATTCTATTTTCATAAAAACGCACCTCGCATAAAAATTATATAAGAAAGTGTAAAAAAAATCAAATAATATATATTGATATGGAAAAAGTTATATTTTTTTAGTATAATGATAATGGTGATGGAATGTTTTATCCAACTGGAATGAAAAAAGAGTATCAAAGCAATGTTATCGTCTATAAAAATAGGGGTATGAGTTTAGAATCATTAATAAATGATGCTAATGAATTTTATTTAGAAAATGATACTGCTGTTATTTATAAAAAACCTACACCTATAGGATTAATCGATGTCGATTATAAAAAAGGCGAAATAAAGAAAGCATACTTTAAAGAAAAATCTACATTTGATTATAATGGCATCTATAGGGGCAAATATATCGATTTTGAAGCAAAAGAAACAAAAAACAAAACTTCTTTTCCACTATCGAATATACACAAACATCAGTTTAAACATTTAGAAAGGATAATACATCACAAAGGTATAACATTTTTGATAGTTTCCATAAATGAAGAGTACTACATATTAAAAGGTGAAGATTTACTAGAATTTATCACTAGTTCAAAAAGAAAGAGCATACCTTATAGCTATTTTAAAACTAATTGTTATAAAATAGAAACTTCCCTTAGACCAGTACTAAACTATTTGAAAATAATTGATAAAATATATTTTGAAGGAGAATGAAAAAATGAAAAAAAATATCAAAGCACCAACAAAAGGAAATGGCGCAAAGAAAAAAATAATAATACCTAATAAAATGCAGGTAAAAGATTCGAAAGGAAAAAAAGAGCATCCTAAAAAAGGACATCATTTTATTTTAATAGGATTGATGGCTATTTTAATAGCTGTTTCATTGAGTGTACTTGCCTTTTGTATTTATATAATGATTAGCGCACCAGATTTTGATATTAACAAACTATATAAATCTGGTTCCTCAATAATTTACGATATAGATGGAAATACAATTGCAGAGTTGGGTGCGGAAAGACGTGAAAATGTCACTTACGATGATTTGCCCGAGATATTGGTCGACGCAATTGTTGCAACTGAAGACTCAAAATATTTCCAACACTCTGGTATCGATCTATTACGTTTTAGTAAAGCCGTTGCTGGACAACTAGTCGGTCACTCTGATGCAGGTGGTGGTTCAACACTTACGATGCAAATTGTAAAAAATACATACAACGGTACTGCATCTCATGGTATAAAGGGTATAATACGTAAGTTCTCAGATATCTACATGGCAGTATTTAAATTGGAAAAAACATATACTAAACAAGAAATATTGGAATTCTATGTGAATCAACCTTATTTAGGAGGTTCTTCTAGTGGAGTTGAACAAGCATCAATTACCTACTTTGGTAAATCAGTTGGTGAATTAAATTTGTCTGAAGCTTCCCTATTAGCGGGTTTATTCCAGGCGCCTGATGCCTTTGACCCTTTAAAATTTCCAGAAAAAGCCCAAAATAGAAGAAATATGGTATTGGGTCTTATGGTAAGACATGGTTATATAACTAAGGAAGAAGCAGAGATTGCTAAATCCATTCCCGTTAAATCATTGCTGAAAACTAACAGTGCTTCTATAAATAAATATCAAGGATTTGTCGATACAGTTGTAACAGATGTTATAAATAAAACTGGATTTAATCCGTACACAACATCTATGACTATCTATTCGACAATGAAGAAATCGAAACAAGATGTAATAAATGACTTATATGATGGAAAAACTTACAAATGGAAGAATGATGTTGTACAATGTGGTATAGCAGTTACTGATGTAAAAGATGGTTCAATTAGTGCAATTGGAACGGGAAGAAACAGGACTGGCGTTTTACAATATAATTATGCTACCAGTATAAATAGACACCCTGGATCTACTGCCAAACCAATTTTTAGCTATGGGCCTGCCATAGAATATGCTGGTTGGGGTACTGGTACGTTTATTATGGATGATGAATATACATACTCAAATGGTTCAAAATTAAATAATGTCGACCTTGGTTACAAAGGTATTATGACAGTAAAAACCGCTCTTGCCAAATCTCGTAATGTACCTGCCTTACAAGCGTTCCAGGCTACTACTAATGAGCAAAAGATGGAATTTGTAACAAATTTGGGAATAAAGCCTGAATTATATGGTAATCAAATTATGGAATCTGCATCTATTGGAGCATTTAACGGTGTTAGCCCATTAGAATTATCTGCAGCATATGGTGCTTTTGCAAGAGGCGGATATTACATCAAGCCATATTCATTTACAAAAATTATTTATAATGATACAAATGAAACTTATACGTATACTCCAACTAGAAAAAAAGTTATGAGTGAAGAAACTGCTTTTATGATCAATGCAATACTTAGATACGCTGTATCTAGTGGTACAATTACGGCAGGTAGCGTAAGTGGAACAGATATAGCAAGTAAAACAGGAACATCGAGTATCGATTCAAACAAAAAAAAGGAACTTAAATTACCTAGTAATGCTATTGCAGATTCTTGGCAAGTAAGTTATTCACCAGATTATGTCATTGCTTTTTGGTATGGATACGATGAATTTAAAAAAGATTACTTCTTGACTAGTAATGAAGGCTGGAGCGCAAGAACCGCTATTGCTAAAGCTTTAACAAATAGAATCGCAGAAAAAAATGCAAGATGGACTAAACCTAAGGGTGTTGTTGCAGTAGATATCGAACTTGAAACTAATCCTACTCTACTAGCTAGTGAATATACACCTGATAATCTAAGAAGTACCGAATACTTTAAGAAAGGTACAGAACCAACTGAAGTGTCTAGTAGATTTGCTCAATTACCAAATCCAGGAAATTTAACATATACTAGTGTTGGAAACCAAATTAGACTTTCGTGGAGCGAAATAGATACTCCAGAAGCAATAGATAAAGAATATCTTCAAGGATACTTTAACACTAACTACAAACGCTGGGCAACTAAATACTATCAAAGAAGATTAGACTACAACGACAATTACATTGGTATATTAGAATATGAAGTATACGTAAAAAATTCTGATGGTTCAATGACTAGTCTTGGTAGAACGACATCAAACAACTTTACTGTAACACTTACTAATGCTCAAAGTGCTACATATGTTGTTAAAAGTGAATACTCTAAGTTCCCCGCTAATTCAAGTAGTGGAGCACAAATTAATGTTAAGATAAACTCAGTAGTACAAGTTCCAGAAGAACCAAAAGAGCCAGAAGAACCAGCTCCTACGGAGCCAGATATACCAATTAGTCCAGATCCGAACGTTACAGTTGAGGAATAGAAAAGAACCTTATTTAAGGTTCTTTTCTATACATAAAGTTTTTTTAAATGGACAATTTTTGCATAGAGGTTTTTGGCTTTTACAAATGTATCTACCGAACAGTAACAGCTGCAAGTGCAGTTTCCCCCACTTTTCTTTTGGAAATATTCTCATTAAGTCCTTTTCTACTTCGTTTGGATTAGCTTTTGCTTTTGAAAAACCAAGTCTTTTACTAACTCTCGACACATGTGTGTCAACTGCAACAGCCGGTTCATTAAATAATTCACTCAATATAACATTGCAAGTTTTATGGCCAACACCAGGTAAACTTTCAATATAACTTCTATCACATGGAACTACGCCATCATAATCGAAGAGTAATTTTTGCGCAATAGATATTATATATTGGGACTTCCTGATTTGTGTACCAACTGGACGTATAATTTCTTGAATTTTATCTATATTCATTGTAGATAGTGCTTTCAAATCATATTTAAAAAGCTCTTTTGTTACAGAATTTACTCGTTCATCAGTTGATTGGGCACTCAACATAACCGCTATTAATAGTTCATAATCCTTACTATAGTTTAATGAACAAACCGGATTTGGAATCAGTATATCTAATTCTTTTAAAATATCATTCGTCTTCATCTAACCAATTATAATCAAACAAATCTTCATTTCGTTTTTGTTTATTGTTCTTTCTTTTCTTTAAATATACGTCGACATCTGCACCAGTTTTAAAGCCTTTTCTATTCCATTCAGAGATAATTGCATCAATATAACGCAATGTAAATGTCCCATTGAAAATGGCTTCTTTTAATGCGGCATTAATTAAATCTTCACTAATTCCCCTATCTAACCAATTATTGATTAAAGATGTTTCCATAGATGAAAGTGGTCTACCTAATTCTTGCTCAAATGAATTAAATACTGATGCTACTGAATTATTATGTACTTCATCACCTAAATCGATGGCAATGCTTTCATAAAATGGAGTCAAATCGATTATTTCTTCCATTTTATTATCTCTATTTCTTTCCATTTTAATTGTAATTAAATTTTTTTCTGTTATATGAGCGAATGCTTTCATTATGTCTAGTTCATCCATACCAAATTTTGTTTTAATATCATCCACATCTAGCATCGCGTGATTTTTCATATGTGAAAAGTATATAATTAAAAGAGCTTCGTCTAAAGTTAAATTATTTTTTCTAATTATCCTTAAAATATCTTCAGAAATGACAAAATTTTGTTTTTGATATAATTTAACAATAGTATCGCCCATTTAAATCACTTCCACTTCTTTATAATATATTCTTCAAGAACATTCTGCTCATTAGTTAGATTACCACTAACTAAGTTTATAATCAAGTCTCTTTTTATTATTTTAATTATAGGGCTGTCACCTGTTATGTTTAATAGTTCCTTTATTCTCATACCAGTTACTTTAACTTCATCAGATGAATGGATAGCCATATTATCATATGTTTTTTTAATTTTTTTGGCATCAAGCCCTAGTATTTCCCCTGCAACAAGAGAATCATATAATCCAAACTTGAAAAGTATTTCACTATCGACTTTTCCGTATTTAACGATAGTTTTAATTGCCTTTATTCTCTGATTTTCTAATTTAGAAAATGGATACTTGTCACTATAGTCAATTTGCGTCCACATACCGATGTAATCCTTAACGTAGACTATATTATCGTTTATGTTAATTTCTAATTCATCTAGTATTCCAAGTGTTTTTAGAAAAAACAATCCCTTTATACAGTTATTTGAAGTAAATATTTTTCCTATTTCTTCTTTTTTTCTAGTATATGAAACATTTTTTAATAATTTCTTGTTATTAATAATAAAAACTAACTCATCATCTCTTATTGTTAAATTATATATAATTGATAAGCGAATTGCACGAAGGATTCTTAAAGGATCTTCGCTAAATTTCTTTTTTACATTTCCTATTACCTTGATAAGTTTATTATCTAAGTCTTGCTTACCATTTAAAGGATCTATAATGTCACCTGCACTATTCATACATATTGCATTTATTGTAAAGTCTCGCCTTTTTAAATCTGTTAGCAAATCTTTAACATATGATATTTTTTTGGGCCTATGTCCAAAGTAATTGTCTTCACGCCTAAATGTAGTTATATCTATATTATACTTGCTATTTTTGATATTTACGCATCCAAATTCATCCTCTTGATTTAGCTCAAATATCTTTGCTACTTCCTTTGGTGGTGCACTAGTTGTTATGTCTATATCGCTCGAATTATATCCTAATAGTTTATCTCTTACATATCCACCAACAATATAAGCTTCGTACCCAGCACTTTCGATTTTATTTAAAACATCTAAAGCGTCCATTAAAAAATCATTCCATTCTTATATTTCTTCTATTAAATTATACACTTTTCTTGCAAACTTGTAAATGTTTATGGTTTACAATAGTCTCTTTTTTTATATCGATATATGCTAGAGCCGATTGTTCTACCTAATTCCATAATCGTTGAAATTAATCTGGATACAGCGTTTAGCATCGTACTCGTAATGGTTCCTCCTTTAACCATAGTTAATGTTTTATAATCTAATTCTTTCATATTTCTACTTTCTACATTTTATTGGATTCATATACCCGTCTATTATACCTGCGATAAGCGAAACGAGTGAACCTATACCGATAGTTATGATATAAGCTAAACCCTTAATAGCTCCTCCTTTAATATGTAATAATTCGGTTTTATTTAGTTCCAATATTATCATTCCTTTCTAGTTTAATTATATTTTTAAACATTTCATGTCTATCTCGGTGAGTAATGTATATCAAAGTAAGTTTTTCTATTTTTAACAATGAGGATAAAATTTTATTTTCTACCTCAAAGCTTACATTGGATAATAATTCATCGATAATTAGTATTTCCGGTTTGGCATATAGCGCTCGTGCAAGAATTATTCTAGCTTTTTCTCCCTTGGATATATTTTCTTCACCATTTGATACATATTTATCTAGCGGTATCTGACCATCTAATTCGCATAATTTATATATTTCTTTAAAAGAGTTTTCATTATCTTTAAATGTGATATTGTCTTTTACTGTTCCTGTAAATATCGATTCATTCTGGCCTACATAAACTATTTTACTATAGAAAATATTAGGTTTATTATCAATATAGATATTTCCACTATAATCTTTTATTAAGCCAGATATGCATTTAGCTAAACTGCTCTTTCCTGCTCCACTATCTCCTGTCAATAGTACTTTATCTCCGCATTTGATAGTTTTACTGAAATTACTTATTACATTTGGCATCATGTTATACGCTAAAGATAAATTGTCTATTTTTAATATTTGAAAGTTACCAGAATAACATATACATTTTGTTTCATTTATATTATATACTTCACATAAATCCCGTATTATAATCTCATTATTAAAGTAATCATAGATAAAATTAATTATATTAAATAATGATGTGTTCATCAAAGAGTATATGCTATTAAATATAAATAAGTCGACTAGCTGCATCTTATTACATACTATAAGTGATACTCCGATAGTAATTATTACAATATAATATATATCTAGTATAATACTTTTAAGAACTGTAAAATTCATCTGAAAGTTTTCGCTCATATTTCGACTTTTGATAAGTCTTTCAAATGATTTAGATAATTTATCTATAAAATAATTTTCTTTATGTAAATTTTTAATACTTTCGATAGAAGAAGTATATTCAGTAAAGTCGCCTTGATATAAAGTTCTATTATCATTATAATCCAGTTCTCTATAATATATTTCGCGATTAAATAGAAAAAACAAAAGGGAAATTACAAAAATACTACTAATCGCAATTAATGCAAGCAAAGTCGATATAGTTAAAAGCATAATTGTCGATATAACTAATAATAATACATCCATCACGGTATCGGTTAAAAGACTCACTAAAATATCCTTACAAACTGATAGGTCTACTACTTTTTTTAGTAGTTCACCACTACGTTTATTTATAATATATCTAGGATCTATGCTATATATTTTTTTAATTAAACTTGCGTTACTGACTTTGTCCATAGACATACTAACTTTTCTTTTTATTAAATCTTTAGCAATAAATGTTGCATACTTTAAAAATATTAAAATTATGAACATTATCATAAAATAATAAATATGGTTTGTCTTTTGTATTGCCTTTAAATATAGTGATCCAATTAAGCTTAAAAAAATAAAGATACAGTTTAATATAAATAACGTGAAAAAATAGTGATAATTATTTTTAACTAGTTGGCTATATAACTTCTTTGGCGTGAATTCTCGATTATACTTAACTACCTTTACAATAGGTTTTGCAGTTATAATAATGTTATCAAATAATTTTTCAAATTCTATCTTTTTATAAACTTTATATCCAACTCTTGGATTCATTGTAAATACTTGTGATTTATCAATTTTATATATAACGATAAAATGCTCATATCCGTTATCTATTACATGAGCGATAAGCGGAAGATGCAAAGCTGAAATACTAGCTAATTCTGTTTTAAAACCATATGATGCGAATCCATACTTTTTAAGAGCCCTAATTATATTGTAGGCATTTGTACCATTTGTATTAGTAAGTGTATCTTTTAATACGGTTTCATGAGGGACATATCCACCGTAATAAGATACAATACTCTCTATACAACACGCACCACAAGAATATGTTTCACTTTGTATAAATACATTACTCCTTTTCATAAACTATCCTAGATAAACATTAATAAAAATTTGATAAATTTAAGTATTGCATAAATTTTCATATCTAACCTCCTTTGTCCCTCTACAATTAATTATTCCGAAGCTTTTATTTTTTTCTTCTACCAGTAAAAATTATAAAAGATTGGTAATTGTTAAAAATTAAAAGACAAAACATATTAAAATGTGGTAAGATTATTTTGGTGGAGGTATGTATCGTGATAAATCTAAACATCAAAATTAATAAAAAACTACAAAAAGTTGAAATTCGTGAAGAAGTTTTATTCAATACATTTCTATATGAACGGTTAGATACAATAAAACAATTGATAAAGTTAATTCATCCTAGATATAAAATAGATCCTCATCAATTTAAAGTTATCAATAAATTTATTGAATTAGATAGTGATTTAGTATCCGTATATCCTGGTTTAATAGTTAAAACTAAATTTGATACGTACGCAACATTATATTTAGAAAACACAATAGTCGATGAAGAATATATGATAAGCTTGATTAAAGACTATATATACGATACACAAGAAAATATACCAAAAATAGTAAATATAGATAAATTTGAAGTTACTAAGGAAGACTTTTTGAAAGTCATTAAGAATATTAAAGAATAAACTCCATTTCGTTTGCATATAATCAAACCAGAATGGAGATTTTTTATGTTAAACAAAAAAAATGTATGGTTTTTAACACTTTTTAGCATAATTATAGTTATGACTTTATACTATATTGCAGACCCTAAAATAAAAGATGACTTGTATGTAAATAAGGATGCCTCCGTACCAGAAGCCTTGAGTATTACAACTAACGAATCAGAAGCAATAACAGCAATGAAAATTGATAGAGATGCAACAATAGAAAAAGAAGTTAACGCGATAAAAGAAATATTAACTGATGAATTAAAAACAACTGAAGAAAAAAGCGATGCCTACGAAGCGTTAAAGTCACTTAACACAAATAAAAGTAAAGAAGAAAAAATAGAAAAATTAATAAAAGAAACATATAATTATGACAATTTTGTTAAAATTGATGGCATCAAAATAAAGGCTGTTATCGATACAAAGGAGCATTCCTATGATCTTGCAACAAACATCATCAGTACCATAGAAAACGAGTTTAACGAAAAAGTATATGTTTCTGTAACATTCGAAGCATAGTAGCAAATATACTTATTAATCATACACTATCAATGAAGAGGATGTATGATATTATGAGGAAAAATATTCTTACAAAAAGGGAACAAGAAGTATTTGAATTATTGATTCTAGATAAGACTACTAAAGATATCGCTCGATTTTTAGGTATAAGTGAAAAGACCGTGAGAAATCACATCTCTAATACAATACAAAAACTAGGCGTTACTGGTAGAACGCAAGCAGTTATAGAGCTTATAAAACTAGAATTATTAACTATTTAAAAGTCAATGAGACTTTTTTTTGTTACAGTTGAATATAATTATTTAGGTGTTAATTATGTTAAAGAAAACGTTTGTAAAAAGGATTTGTCTAGCATTATTTTGTCTTTTGATATTACTAGTACTATATCTTTTCCCTAAAGTAAAAAAAAGTGAAAATATTTACGAGAAATCT